>CANHUK010000039.1 GCA_947463755.1 Chitinophagaceae bacterium | reverse complement strand
TGCTGATCAGCAGCCGTCGAAAGGACGGCTATAATATGGCCCTGTACCGACACACACGAAAGGTGGAGGAGGGCCTGATCGTGCATTGCGAATTCACGGCCAAGTCGGCCGAACGGGCTGCCATGAGGCTATTGAAAAGGAGGGATCGGCCAGATGGCATCTTTGCGGTGAGCGACCGCGTAGCCATTGGTGTTATGGAGGCGGCGCGCAAACTGTCCATCACCATTCCGGACGAACTGGCCATCGTCGGGTTCAATGATGAACCGGTATCCGCCATGATCCATCCGGGCCTGAGCAGTGTCCGCCAGCCGGTGCTGGAGATGGGACGCATGGCCGCGCGGCTGCTGATCGACCAGATCGAATCCACCGGCCCGTTCAAGCCGGTGATCAAGAGTTATATGACCCGGCTGATCGTCCGCGAGTCTTCCCGCAGAAAGTAATACCATACGGAAATCCGGGGCAAAAAAAATGCCGACCCGGTGGGGTCGGCATTTTATGTCTTAAAGGACTGATCATTCTTCTGCGAGCTGGAAGGTAACCGGCTGACGGCGGTACGCTTTCACGTTACGTCCGTTTTGAACGGCGGGTTTCCATTTCGGACCACGGCGAATGGCATTCACGGCGATCTCAGCAAGCTTGGTGTTGGCACCGAGGCAATTGGCCACACCGGCTTCACTACAAGAAAGCGCACGTACTTCACTCACCCCGCCTTCTTTGTCCACGATGAAGAGGACCACCACAGTACCAGACTTTCCTTCGTCTTGCAGTTCGTCGATGTTCCGCTCGATCTCGCGGGTTACGTAGCGGGTCCAACCGGCCGTTCCGCCGGGGAACTCTGCATCGATCTCCACCTTCTGGAAGACCTTGTCTTCATCATCCTGCTTCGGAGCTTCGATGACACCGCCGGCATCTTCAACGGGCGGGGCCACGACACCTTCGTCCTTGGCACCTTCCTGGTTGACAGTTCCGATCTTGGTTTCTTCGAGTTTCTCGATCTCCGGCGGCTTCTCGTCCTCCTTCACCTCTTCGTCAGGTACAACCTTCGGTGGGGTGAACTTAGCCATTTCCACCTTCGGGGGATCCGGTGGCTTGGGCGGCGGCGGTGGCGGCGGCGGTTCGTTCTTTTCCTCCTGTTTGATCTCCTCGAGCTGTACCTCCTTCACTTCCACCTTTCCTTTTTGACTGGACACGGTTTTCAGAATGAAGGAACCCAGGACGAGTAACAGCATCAAAGATGCCGTGATCAACATGGCGGTGGTCAGCCTTTTCTTGTACTGGCTGCGGAGTTCATAGGCGCCATACTCCTTGTTACGCCCCTCGAACACAATGTCGAGAAGGTCGGCGCCCAGAATTTTATTCACATCCATGATAATACTTTTAATGATTAGATGCGGTGCATCGGAAATTCCATAAAAAGAGGCGTCATTTTATCCCGTTGGCGGCTTCTGTCAGCTTAACGAGCTTGAACTCGTCTTCTGTGATATCCACCATCGCATAGCGCTTGATCTCGTTGATGGTCATCTCGTCGAGAATATCCACCGTGTTCTTGTAGGTGGCATCTTCTGACGGCTTGATGATCACCACCAGGTCTTCCGGGTTGGTGTTCTGCTTCTTCTTCATGATCTCCTCCCGGATCAGCTTGAAATTGCTGGCCTGCAATTTTGTCGGATCCATGCCTTCGTAGAAGTACACCTGATCTGACTTACCCAGGAGGATGGTGAAGGCTCCGGTCTCTTTCACTTTGTTCTGGTCATCCGGCTTATCCACATCCTTTGGCATGAACAGGTTCATGGCCGTAGGCTGTGCCATCGTCGTGGTGAAGATGAAGAAGGTGATCAGCAGGAAGCCGAGGTCCACCATGGGCGTCATGTCGACGCGGGTGGACATCTTTTTGGCTTTCTTGACGCCGGGTCCTTTTTTGTGGCCGTCATCTCCGCCTGAATCCAAACTTGCCATAACTGATGTTTTGGTTGATTACGTTTGTTTGCGTTGATCACTCGCCCGACGGTGCCGAGAGCTGCTTTTGGCGGGTCTCGTACAGCGGGGTGCCCAACGGGGCATCTTCCGGCGCTGTGATCAGCAAAAATTTATTCTGGTCGTTCTTCTTGAATGCGTTCAGCACCTGCTTGAAAGCGGGATACTTGGAGTCGTTGTCCGCCTTGATCAACAGGCTGAGCTTTCGTCCGGAATAGGCCACGAGGGCGTCACGGATCCAGAAGTTCAGTTCACCGCCGGTGGAATCCACGGGGATGCCGGGCTGGTTTACCTTCTGCTGGGCTTCAGCATCCAGTTGAAGCAGTCCCTTGAGCTGACTGAACGGCACACCCACGCTGGGAGCATCGACAAAGGCTTTCATTTCAGCCGGTGTGAGTCCGAGGCTTCGGGTCTTGTTCAGGTTATCGATCAGGATCTGCTTGAACTCCGCGTTATCCATGGATACGAATACCCGCGCATTCTTGTCGACCGTTACCATGAACGCATCCTTCTCCGGCACCGCGATGGAGGAGACCGAACCCGGTGTCTTGACCTCTACGGCATCCTCAGGCTTGAATTTTGTCGCCAGGATGAAGAAGGTCAGGATCAGGAAGGCCACATCCACGAACGGGGTCATGTCGTTGTCCGGATGATGCTTCTTTATTTTGACACTTGGCATGATTACGCTTTAGGAGTTAAGATTCATGTACGCTCGTTTTCCACAAAAAAGTGGAAACATTATTTGTACTGAGAAGCGAAACTCTGCGTCAGCGTGAAGCCAGACTCATCGATACCGTAGGTGATCGCGTCGATCTTGGTGGTGAAGATGTTGTACATGACCAGGGATACGGAGGAGGTCGCGATACCCAGGGCCGTGTTATACAGTGCTTCGGAGATACCTACCGCGAGTTCGCTCGCTGCACCGGCACCACCTTCCTCACCGAGTGAACCGAAGGAACGGATCATACCCATTACTGTACCGAGGAGCGCGATCAGCGTACCGAGGGACACAAGGGTGGACAGGAACACCAGATTCTTCTGCAGCATGGGGAGTTCGAGGGCGGTTGCTTCTTCCACTTCTTTCTGGATGGCAGCGATCTTCTGATCGGTGCTCAGTTCGCCTTCGGAGATCATCTCCTTGTACTTCTTGAGACCGGCCTTCATCACGTTGCCAACACTGCCTTTCTGCTTGTCGCACTCAGCGAGGGCTGCGTCAACATTCTTGTTGGCGAGGTGATACTGAACCTTGCGGATGAACTCAGCGACGGAACCTGAACCGGTAGCCTTGCTGATGGTCATGAAGCGCTCAATGGAGAACACGACCACCATCATAAAGCAACCGATCAGCAGCGGAACGATGATACCACCCTCATACATACGATACCATGCACCTTTGGGACCTTTGTGACTGGGCCAGAATCCACCAGACGTATCCGGCTTGGAGAAGCCCTCTTCTGCGCCAAGGATAAAGCGCCAGATGATGTAACCGCCGACGATGCAAAGGACAGGCGCCAGCCAGGAAATGATGTTACTGCTCTTCTTCGGTTGAACGGATGTCGTTGCCTTAGCAGCCGGTTTTGTTTCAGCCATGACGTTTTGTTTTTAGAGATTAGGGATGTTTCGTTTGCAAGCTTGGTTTATGGTGCACAATTCTAATGAAAAATGTTCTGATGCCAAGGACTTGTCTGAATAATTTTTTAACAAGTTCGATTCTAAAATAGGAAAAAGAGGGCAAGTATCAAGCCCCCCCGGATCCGGGAGCCCCGATGCAGGTAAAATCATTTACCGCTTCGCCGTTCAACAATTCCGTCAACCGGCCTTAACTTGCATGATTACCAGGATCCCATCTTTCATACTAACTTCATTACAAATCAAACAAACCATGATCTTTCATTCGAGTTCGTCCCGGTTGATGGCCTGGACATGCTGCGCCATCCTTGCCTCATCGGCCGCACTGGCACAGCCCCGCCGGCCGCAAACGCCCGGAGATGCGCCCCAGCCCCCGGCTTCGACCACCGCACCGGCCGCTGCGCCCCGTGAAGCCTCCGGTATGTCCGCCTCCCGGCCCGGCCCCAAGCCCTACAAGGATGTCATCACCGCCAAGGCCGTCACCCGTAAGGGCCTTTTCACGGTCCATAAGGTGGATGATAAATACTATTTCGAGATCCCGGACGCCCTCCTTGGCCGGGAGATGATGGCCGTGACCCGCTTCTCCCGCGTGGCTGGCGGTGCCGGCGTTTACGGAGGTGAACTGGCCAACCAGCAGATCGTCAGATTCGAAAAAGGCCCGGATAATAAGGTGTTCATACGTGTCGTGACCGTCATCAGTGTGGCCAACGACTCCACAGAACCCATCTACAAGGCTGTGCGTAATTCAAATTTGGATCCGATCGCCGCTGCCTTTGACATAAAGTCCGCCGGAAAAGACTCTACGGGTGTGGTACTCGATGTGACCGATTTCTTCAAGGGCGACAACCAGCCCGTGTCGATCAACGCCATGCAGAAGCGTCGCTTCAGCCTGGGTGGGCTCATGTCCGACAGATCTTACATCGAAAGCATCCATAGTTTTCCGATCAACACCGAGATCCGGACGGTGAAGACCTTCTCCGCCACACCCTCCGCTCCCATGGGCGGTGGCTCCCCCTTCCCATCCTCCGGACTTCCGGCCGCGCAGGCCGCCGGATCGGTGACCCTGGAAACCAACACTTCCTTCATCCTGCTGCCCTCGACCCCCATGGCCAAGCGACTGACGGACTCGCGTGTCGGCTACTTTGCCGAAGACTACACCGTCTACAGCGACGACCAGCAACAGGTGGAGCAGTCGAACTTTATCGTCCGCTGGCGCCTCGAACCAAAGCCGGAGGATATGGAGAAATGGAAGCGCGGTGAACTCGTGGAGCCCAGGAAGCC
This sequence comes from Chitinophagaceae bacterium, assembly GCA_947463755.1. GTDB lineage: Bacteria > Bacteroidota > Bacteroidia > Chitinophagales > Chitinophagaceae > Pollutibacter. The sequence continues at coordinate 4,268 of CANHUK010000039.1, read as the reverse complement.
CATTGTCTATTATATAGATCCCGCGACGCCGAAAAAATGGAGGTCCTACCTGGTCCAGGGGGTGAACGACTGGCAGGCCGCCTTCGAGAAAGCCGGATTCAAGAATGCCATCATAGGTAAGGAATGGCCGGAGAATGACACGACCATGAGTCTGGAAGATGCCCGATTCTCGGTCATCCGCTACTTCGCTTCCGATATCCAGAATGCATACGGACCGAATATCCACGATCCCAGAAGCGGTGAGATCATCGAAAGCCATATTGGCTGGTACCATAATGTCATGCGCCTGCTGCATGACTGGTACTTTGTACAGACCGCTGCCGTAGATACGGGCGCCAGGAAGATGACCTTCGACGACGAACTGATGGGGAACCTGATCCGGTTCGTATCATCACATGAGGTAGGCCATACCCTCGGACTGCGCCATAACATGGGCTCCAGCAGTAAGACCCCCGTGGAAAAACTGCGCGATAAGAATTGGGTGGAAGCCAACGGACATACCGCCTCCATCATGGACTATGCCCGTTTCAACTATGTGGCGCAGCCGGAAGATAACATATCCAGGGTAGGACTCTTCCCCCGCATCGGCGACTACGACAAGTGGGCCATCGAATGGGGTTACGGCTTTGTACCCGGAAAAGATGAGGAAGAACAACAAAAGATCCTCAGCCGCAAGTTCATCGAGCGCTACCAACAGAATCCCCGCATCTGGTTCGGCACCTACGAGTCCGGCAACAGTTCCGACCCACGCACACAAAGCGAGGATCTGGGAGACAATTCCATGAAAGCGAGCGAGTACGGTATCAAGAACCTGAAACGCATCGTACCCAACCTGCTGACATGGACACGCGAAGACGCAGACGAATACCAGAACCTCGGTCAGATGTACAGCGCCGTGACGAGCCAGTTCCAGCGCTACCTCAACCACGTAGCCCGGAATGTTGGCGGATACTACGAAACCTACAAGACGGCAGAACAGGATGGCGCCGTATTTGAAGCCACGCCCCGGAATATTCAGAAGGACGCTGTGGCTTTCCTGAACCGCCATATCTTCCAAACGCCCGAATGGCTGGCCGACCGTAACATCCTCAACCGGATCAACGCTCCGGTATCCAATCAGCTGGGGACGATCCAGGAAAGCCTGTTGTCATCCCTCCTGTCCACTTCGAGACTCGACAGGATGATCCAGCTGACCAACCGCTTCGAGCAAGGATATCCCATCGAGGAATTCTATGTTGACCTCAAAAAAGGTATCTTCTCTGAACTGGCCGGCAGCAAAAAGATCGACAATCACCGCCGCAACCTGCAGAAAAGCTATGTGGAAAGGATGATCGCCGTGCTCAACCCGGCAACATCCTCCGCCCCAGCCTCCTCCGGCGGTTTCAGCATCAGCATCAGCTTCGGTCCGGATGTCCGGAAAACAGACATCAGCTCGCTGACCCGCGCGCACCTCGCCTCACTCAGGTCAGAAATCAACACCGCGGCGGCATCAGCCCAGGATGCCATGACCAGGTACCACCTGCAGGACCTTTCAGACAGGATCCGGAAGGCCCTCGACCCGAAGTAACTCGATCCGAACACCCTCTTGCAAGCCCCGGCGGTTCAGGCATTAGCCCCCGCCGGGGCTTTTCTTTTTTATCAGGTACAAGAATGTTGACATGATATACATCGACTTCTGCCGTTCTTTTACCCCGCTAAAGAAAACCTTGCCAATAAGAAGGCATTGTTTTTCGTTATCATTTCAGGTCACCCACATATCAATATGACAAGATTCATCAGGACATGCTCCCTGACCGCGGGCGGATTGCTGGTTACCCTTACGGGGATGGACTGCCTGTACTCCTATGGCATTGCCCGTCACCCGCTGATGGACATCCCCGAAAATCAGCATTATGACTACCTGATCATCGGAGACTCACGGGTATCCTCACTCCTGGAGAAAGACATTTCGGAACAAACGGGAAAGAAGACGCTTGTTTTGCCCCACTATGGAGACCATCTGGCAGATGTGCTGAAACTCACGGATTACTTCCTGGAACGGGGCAACCACGCAGAGACCGTCATCAGCACCGTAGACCTGCGGATCGCCCAATCATCGAACATGACCCATGAATGGGAATTCTATGCCCACGAAGTCAGGGCACAGCATTATCTGAAACCCAGGTTCCCTTTCCTGATGTATGCCCGCAACAATCGAAGGATCCCTTTCCGGAAAGTCCTGGAAGAGATCAGCAGGCCGGTAAACACCGTCAGAAGGGATACCCGCGACTTTGGGATCTTCCAGAAATATGAGCCGACCCGGGAACAGAAAGTGCCCTATGACACCTCAAACCTGCGACTGGACCTGATCATGGAGCTACGAAAAAAACTCAATGAACACGGCATTCAGGATCACCGTCTGATGGTGGCGCCACTTTCGCCCGACTATCCCCGATTTCATCCGGGGAGTGAAACCTACAAGCAGGTGATGCGCAGCCATGGCTTCCGCCTGTACGACTGTGCAAATGTCTTCCGGGATACCAGCGCCTTCGCCGACATACTTCATCTCAAAAGAAAAACATACAGAGATTTCAGCCGGCTGTTCGCAGACTCACTCAAGAAAGATATGAGAGCCGGACAACCACAAATGGCATCTGCCACTCAAAAAGCAGCCAGGCCGCACTGATCTAATACCCGAAAACCACAACACACATGTTGTTCAACTCCATATCGTTCCTGATCTTTCTTCCGATCGTCTTTGTGTTATATTGGTTCGTCTTCCGGAAGAACCTCCATCGGCAGAACCTGATGCTGTTGCTGGCGAGCTATGTTTTTTATGGATGGTGGGACTGGCGCTTTCTGTTCCTGCTGATATTTTCCACGGGACTCGACTATTTCACGGGGATCAGGATCCATGATGCGGGCAGCGACCGTGGCAGGAAGGTCTGGATGTGGATCAGCGTCCTGACCAACCTGGGATTCCTGGGGTTTTTCAAATACTACAATTTCTTTGCGGACAGCTTCGCCCGCATGCTGTCCGGCGCGGGCTTTGAGGCCCATCCCTGGACCCTTCAGATCATCCTGCCCGTCGGCATCTCCTTTTACACCTTTCACGGCCTGTCGTATGTGATAGACATCTACCACAAACGCATCGTACCTTCACGCAACTGGGTGAATTACAGCCTCTTCGTGAGCTATTTTCCGCTGCTGGTAGCGGGCCCCATCGAGCGGGCCACGCACCTGCTGCCCCAATTGGAGAAACCACGCACCTTCAATTTCCACACCGCTGTGGACGGACTCCGGCTGATGATTTGGGGATTTGCAAAAAAACTGCTCATCGCCGATACACTGGCCCCTGAAGTGAACACCCTGTTCGAACAGCCCGAGAGCTTTCACGGCGGAAGCCTGCTCATTGGTGCCATGTATTTCTCCATACAGATCTATGGGGATTTCAGCGGTTACTCAGACATCGCACGCGGCGTGTCCAAACTCTTCGGCATCGAACTACTGGTCAATTTCAAGTACCCGTACCTGAGCCGTTCGATCCCTGAATTCTGGAGAAGATGGCATATCAGCCTGTCCTCCTGGTTCAGGGACTACCTCTACATCCCGCTGGGGGGATCGAAGGTCGGCTTCCTCAAATCCGTACGCAACGTGTTCGTGATCTTCATCGTCAGTGGCTTCTGGCATGGCGCGAATTGGACCTTCATCGCATGGGGGGCGATCCACGCCCTGCTCTTCATCCCCTCCTTCGTGAGCGGACGGAACAGGACGAACCTGGGAGACGCCTTCGCCACAGGCAAATGGTATCCTTCGATCCGGGAAGTCCTTCAGATGATGATCACCTTCATGCTGGTATCCTTTGCGTGGATCTTCTTCCGTGCCAACGACCTGCAGCACGCCTTCAGCTACATTGGCCGGATGATCACCGACATTGGTCATGTCGATGCATTCTATGTAAGAACCCTCACCAATCTGTTCATACCAGTCAGCCTGGCGACGGATCTTTTGCATCGAAACCAGTACCTGACCGGAATATACAAGCCCTGGTACATCGTTCTCGAAATAACGCTCATTACCCTGCTGATCCTGATGTTCGGGAATTTCGGCAGTGTCGAATTCATTTACTTCCAATTCTGATGCCATGAAAAAATTTCTCAGACTTACCTCCATCACACTCCTTTTCGGTTTCATGGCACTGGCCCTGCTAGATATCGCCTACACCTGGGCGATCACCCGAAAACCGCTGAACGATATTGAGACAAACAAGCACTACGACTATCTCATCG
>CANHUK010000038.1 GCA_947463755.1 Chitinophagaceae bacterium | reverse complement strand
TCCACGGCCAACCCGCTCATGATCGTAAATATGTTGGTGCCGACGTCGGGTAACTTGCTACTGATGGGGATCATGAAGCAAATTTCCTCAAAAATTGTCGGACCGCTGCAAAGAGAAAAGGGGTAAGATATGAAATGCGGTCAGAGGAAGCGGTCGCCTTTGTTCCGTTTGACTTCGGCTACATATTCCTTGATCTCCTGTTCCTTTTCTTTCTTGCATATCAGCAGCACGTCTTTCGTGTCCACGACAATGAAGTCGTCGAGGCCCTGCAATACGACCAGTTTCTCATTCGGAACATGCACCATGCATTTTGTAGAATCAATGACCATGATCTGTCTTCCTGCGGCCGCATTTCCGAGGTAGTCGTGTTCCATGTTGTCGTAGGCCGAGTTCCAGGTTCCCAGGTCGCTCCAGCCGAAACTCGACGGAATGATGTAGACATTATCCGCTTTTTCCATGATGCCGTAATCGATGGAAATATTGGTACACTGGGGATAGATCCTGTTGATGGCCTCTTTTTCGGCCGGCGTGTTGAATGTTGCGGACTCCGTCACGAATAGTTCCGACATTTCAGGCAGGTATTTCTCGAACGCCTCGACAATATTTTTGATCTGCCATACGAAGATCCCGGCGTTCCAGAGAAAGTCACCGCTCTGCAGAAAGGTCCTGGCGATCTCGAGATTCGGTTTTTCGGTGAATGTCTTCACCTGGTAGACATTATCACTCACCGGTTGTTGTTCGAACTGAATGTATCCGTATCCGGTATTGGGATGCGAAGGTTTGATGCCCAGGGTGATGAGGGCCCGATGTTTCACGACAAAATCCATCGCCTCCAGACACACTTTGTTGAAAGCAGTGTCATCGAGGATGATGTGGTCGGCCGGTGCACAGATCAGACTACCCTGTGGGTTCAGTGCCGCGAGTTTGAATGAAATGTAGGCGATGCAGGGTGCGGTGTTTTTCCGGGAGGGTTCGCAGAGGATATTTTCTGCCGGAACACCCGGGAGCTGCTCGGCGACGATGTGCCTGTATTCCTCGGAGGTGACCACATAGATATTGGAAACCGGAATGAATTTGGCAAACCGGTCGAAGGTGCCCTGGATCAGGGTCCTGCCTGTACCGAGAATGTCCAGGAACTGCTTGGGATATGCCATCCTGCTGACCGGCCAGAATCTGCTGCCTATCCCCCCGGCCATGATGGCGACGTATTGGTTGTTATTCATAATGTTATGATTGTTTGACTGAGGAGTGCATGATGATCAGATCAAACCTTCCCTGACCAGGTCATGAAGGTGAATGATTCCCATGTATGTATCCTGTTCTGTAACGAGTAACTGGGTGATATTATTTTTCCTCATCAGTTCCAGGGCGTTAACTGCCAGTGCATCATGGTTAATGACTTTGGGGTGTGGGTGCATGATGTCTCCCGCCCTGTATTCATTCCAGGGAACATCCTTCTCCAGCATTCGTCTGAGGTCGCCGTCGGTGATGATCCCCAGTATCTTCCGGTCGGTAGCAATCACGGCCGTGCAACCCAGTCTTTTGCGGGTGATCTCCAGGATCACGTCCCTGACGGAGCTGTCGGATTGAACGGCGGGGCATTCGTTCTGTTTGCTCAGGTCCTGCACCTGTAGGTATAACTTTTTGCCCAATGCTCCTCCGGGATGGAACTTGGCAAAGTCTGCGGCACTGAAACCATTGATTTCCATCAGGCAGACCGCCAGTGCGTCCCCCATCACCATCTGGGCCGTGGTGCTGGATGTGGGCGCCAGATTATTGGGGCATGCCTCCTGGGATACACTGGTATTCAGCACGAAATCAGCCTCGCGCGCCAGGAGCGACGCTGTGTTGCCCACCACGGCGATGATCGGGTTTCCCAGATTCCTGATCAGCGGGATGAGTACGCGTATCTCGGGGCTTTCGCCGCTCTTTGAGATGATCATGACCACATCATCGCCCTGGATCATTCCCAGATCGCCGTGTATGGCATCAGCGGCATGCATGAACAGGGCAGGCGTGCCGGTACTGTTCAGGGTTGCGACGATCTTGGAACCCACAATGGCACTTTTCCCGATTCCGGTCACCACCAGTCGACCCTTGCTTTGGTGGACTTTCCGGACGGCATCCACAAAATCAGCATCCAGGGTAGGAATCAGCCCCGTCAAGGCTTCTGCCTCCAGTCGGATCGTTCTTTCCGCAATTTCCAGGATTTCCCTTGCTTGCATATGTGCGCAAAAGTAGCGGATATATTTCAGCCTGAAGGTCAGGTCCGTGGCCATCAAAGACTAATGAATTGTTAACTGGCCTTGATACCCCACGGTTTACGAAACTTTTCGTTAAATTCGCAGACTGATCTCTTTCCAATCAACCGATTTGCCATGCCTTGTGGAAAAAAAGAGATTAATCCTTTTGCAATTGCCGTTACAGACAGACGGCAGGATAGAAAAGTCATCCATGGCAACCGTTAAAAAAGCCACACAGAAGTCAGAAAAAAGCGATGCGGCGAGCCGAAGCCCGAAAAATTCCTCAATCCTCCCGGCAACCTCTGTAGATCATTCGACTGAGGCACTCCGCCAGGCATTGAGGACCTACTTTGGATTCGATCAGTTCAAAGGCAATCAGGAGCGCATCATACAAAGTGTATTGTCCGGCAAGGATACCTTCGTCATCAAGCCCACGGGTGGTGGAAAGAGCTTGTGCTATCAACTCCCGGCATTGATGAGTGAAGGTTGCGCCATCATTGTGTCGCCCCTGATCGCCCTGATGAAGAATCAGGTAGACCTGATCCGTGGTTATAGCAGCCAGGATCACGTGGCGCATTTTCTGAATTCAACGCTCACCAAGAAAGAGATCAAAACGGTTCAGTCGCATCTGATTTCGGGCAAGACCAAGCTGCTATACGTAGCGCCCGAGACCCTGACAAAACAGGAGAATCTTGATTTCTTCAGTGATCTTAAAGTATCGTTCTTCGCCGTTGACGAGGCGCATTGTATTTCGGAGTGGGGACATGATTTCCGTCCGGAATACCGAAGGTTGCGTGAGATGATGGAGCAGATCGATGCAGAAGTGCCGGTCATTGCCCTAACTGCTACTGCAACCCCGAAGGTTCAGCGAGATATCGTTATGAACCTGGGACTGCGTTCGCCGGAGATCTTCATTTCATCCTTCAACCGGCCCAATCTATATTACGAAATCCGCCCTAAGGTCAAGAAAGACCAGACCATCAGAAGTATGGTCAAGTTCATCTCCGAAAATCGCGGAAAGAGCGGTATCATCTATACCCTGAACCGCAAGACCACGGAGGAGCTGGCAGATATCCTGAAAGCCAACGGCATCAAGGCGGTCGCCTATCATGCGGGGTTGGACAGCAAGGTGAGGGCTGATCGACAGGACCAGTTCCTGAATGAAGATGTGCAGGTGATCGTGGCGACCATCGCCTTTGGCATGGGCATCGATAAACCCGATATCCGTTTCGTCATACACTATAACATTCCCAAAAGCCTCGAAAACTACTACCAGGAAACAGGTCGCGGTGGACGAGACGGACTCGAGGGTAAATGCATTCTGTATTTTTCTCATAAGGACGTAAGTAAGCTGGAGCATTTCATGCGCGACAAGCCCTTGAGTGAACGCGAAGTGGGCGCGCAACTGATCGATGAAACGGTGTCATTTGCAGAGACGGGTGTTTGCCGACGTAAGGTCCTCATGAATTATTTTGGGGAAGCGTACACCGACGAAAACTGTCAGAACTGCGACAACTGTCTGAATCCCCGCGAACGGGTGGAGGCCAAGGACGGTGTCGTTAAGGTCCTTCGTGTCATCAGGGGACTGGATGAGCGGTTTTCGACGGAATATGTCGTACACATGCTGACAGGTACCCAGAGTTCGCAGATACAGATGTACCGCCACGATCAGTCTGATGTTTTCGGGATCGGAAAGGAAAATCCGGAGCATTACTGGAAATCACTGATCCGGCAAATGTTGCTGGAGGGATTACTTGCCAAGGATATTGAGGAGTATGGCATCCTAAAGATCTCCGATCGGGGCCGGCAGTTTCAGAAAAAGCCTGCCTCCTTCAAGATCGTGCTTAGCAACCTCTATGAGGATGCCAACGAAGACGATGATGAGCCCACCATGGCACAGGGCGGACCGGCAGCGGCAGATCCAAGGCTATTTGAGATGTTGAAGGATCTGCGAAAACAGGTGGCCAGGGAAAAGAAGCTGCCTCCCTTCGTTATATTCCTGGAGAGTTCGCTTGAGGATATGTCCACTCAGTTCCCCACTACACTTGAGGAACTGGAACGCATTAGTGGCGTCAGCAAGGGGAAGGCCATACGCTATGGGAACAAGTTCGTCGATCTTATCTCCAAATATGTGGAAGAGCATGAAATCATCAAGCCGGATGATTTCGTGATGCGGAGCGTGGTCAACAAGAGCGGAAACAAGGTTTTCATCATACAGCAGGTTGACAAGAAGATCCCGCTGGATATGATTGCCAAGAACAAGGACATGCGGATGGATCAGTTGCTCGAGGAGATGGAGACCATCGTGGCGAGCGGTACAAAACTGAATCTGAATTATGCGATCGACCAGATGGTGGATGAAGACGATCAGATCGATATCCTTGAATATTTCAAGAATTGCGAGACCAGCAGTCTTGATGTCGCGCGCGAGGAGTTATCGGACCTTGATCTCGACTGGGAACAGCTGAAGATCATGCGCATCAAATTCCTGAGCGAATTCGGCATCTGATACACCGATCGGTATCCTATCCGGCCGAAATTCTGTCGATCAGATCGGCCACCAGTGCGGTCCACCCCGTTTGGTGAGAAGCACCCAGACCTTTGCCGGTGTCTCCGTGGAAGTATTCATGGAACAGCACGAGGTGTTCATTCCCAGGTCGCTGGTAGAACGCCTGATATTCACCAAAGACGGGCCGCTCTCCCTTGTCGTTTTTTTCGAACAGTCGGATGATGCGCCGGCTCAACTCCTCCGCGACTTCTGTCAGGTTCATCAGCACGCCACTGCCGGTCGGACATTCGACCCTGAGCGTATCTCCGTAGAATTCTCCGTAGCTTCTGATGCTCCGGATGATGAGGTAGTTCATCGGGATCCACACAGGTCCGCGCCAGTTTGAATTTCCGCCGAAGAAATCGCTGGTGGAATCCCCGGGGTCGTAAGAGATCGAGAAATCCTGTCCATTGATGTTCAGGGAGTAAGGATTTTGTTCATAGTATTTCGAGAGTGCTCTGATTCCGGTTGAAGACAGGAACTCATTTTCATTGAGCAGTCTTTCCAGCAGTGCTGTGAGTCTGTCCCTCGGTACGAGCGAATGCAGCACATCGTCGCGTTCTCCGTGCTCTTCGTTTGGCCAGAATAGTCCATTGCGGATCCGGTAGCGTTCAAACCAGGAGGTGCGTTTTCGGAAATCTGCGAGTTTTTCCATGACACTTTTGCGGATCACCGATACGGCGAACAGACTGGTCAGTCCCACAAGGGATTGCACTTTCAATTGTAAGGGCGCAGCATCTCTGATGGACAGTGTATCATAGTAGAAGCGATCCTCTTCATTCCACATGCCGTGGGAGTTGAGGGCGTCGGCAATCAATACAAACTGTTCAAAGAATTTAGTGGCGGTATCTTCAAAGGAAATATCATGCATGGCGATCTCCAGGGCCATGTCCAGCATATTCAGTGCATACATGCCCATCCAGGCGGTTCCGTCAGCCTGTTCCAGGGATACCTGCCCGGGCAGTTGCTGGCTGCGGTTGAAGATGCCAATGTTGTCGAGTCCGAGGAAACCGCCCTCAAAGAGGTTGTTACCATTCGGATCTTTTCGGTTGACCCACCAGGTGAAGTTGATGAGAAGTTTCTGGAAGATCTTTTTCAGGAATACGATATCTCCCTGGCCGCTTTTCACCTTTTCGATGTGATAGACCTCCATCGCTGCCCATGCCTGCACCGGCGGGTTCACATCTGAAAAATGCCATTCATAGGCGGGCAACTGTCCGTCCGGTTTCATATACCATTCGCGCATGATCAGCAGCATCTGATTCTTAGCGAAAGTGGGATCGAGCAGTGCCATGGGAATACATTGAAAGGCGAGATCCCATGCGGCATACCATGGAAACTCCCATTTGTCGGGCATCGAGATGATGTCCTGATTTTTCAGGTGTGTCCAGTCGTGGTTTCGGCCCTTGAGTCGTTTATCCGACCAATACCCGTAGGCATCTTCCTGTCGAATCCATTTTTCGACATCATAGTGGTAGTACTGCTTGCTCCAGAGCAATCCTGCGAACGCTTGTCTTTGAATATTTTGAATGTCCGGACTGCCTTGACCTGCAACAACATCACGATAGAATTCATCCGCCTCAGATTTTCTGATGTCGAACATTCCTTGCAGTTCCTGTCCCACGGCATCGGCACATATCTGATCGGTCAGTCGGAGCAGGATGGAGGTGGAAGCGCCCCCCGCCAGGAATCGTTTGTATACCGGGGCGAACTTGGTGCCAATGCCTCTTTTGCGATATTTCCTGGGATTTTCGCGATCCACAATGACGCGGTTGAATGCATCCTTTGTGAAGGGGTTCTTGTTCGGACTCCCGTCAAGCAGGTGTTTATTTGTTTCATTGTCCGTGAACAGTACCTCATCTGCCGGTTGATGGTACAGATAATAAGTACCCAGCCGATGGTGTTCTGCTACGACGGATTCCTTGCCATGGATGGAAATTGTGGGAACAGGGTGCGAAGGATCGTACTGCCATCTGTTGTAGAACCAGAGGGTCGGCAGGATCGTGATCTCACCTGCCTGCTCGGAGCGGTTCGTTACCGTGATCCGGATCCCGATATCGTTGGAAGCGATCTTGGCGTAGGTGATCTGGACATCGAAGTACTGATCATGGTCAAATACGCCTGTATCCAGTATTTCGTATTCCGGTTCCATTCGCGACCTGCGCGCATTTTCTTCGGCGAGTTTTTCATATGGGAACGCGGCATGGGGATATTTATACAAATATTCCATGTAAAAATGGGACGGCAGGTTGTCGAGGTAGTAGTAAAGTTCCTTGACGTCCTCTCCATGGTTGCCTTTGTAGTTTCCGAGCCCGAAAAGTCTTTCCTTGAGTATTCTGTCCTTGCCGTTCCAGAGGCTGACGGCGAAGCAAAGGTTCTGGAAATAGTCAGATATACCGGCGATGCCGTCCTCCCCCCATCTGTATGCCCTGAAGTGGGCATGTTCGAAGGGGAAATGTCCCCATGCATCGCCCCATTCTCCATGATCTTCTCTGACAGTTCCCCATTGTCTCTCGCTGACGTATGGTCCCCACTGTTCGAGCGGAATGTGTTTCCGCGCATTTTCCGCAAGACGCCGCTGTTCAGCATTCATGGGATAAAGATAACGAATGTGTAATTGTTACACTACAGAGCGCCTGTCCCGGGGCCGCCATGCCCGGTGGCCGGGTTTGAGCCGGTCGCCGGGCATGGTATGCAGACAGCGGGAAGGTGCTTGGAATTTGAACCTGAGTGTTCTTTAGAGATTCTGTTTTTTCAATTCGTTGACCGCATGATCTGCGGCCCTGGCGGTCAGCGCCATATAAGTAATGGATGGGTTCTGGCATGCCGATGAAGCCATAGCCGCGCCGTCTGTGATGTAGACGTTTGGTACATCGTGCATGGCGTTCCATTTATTAAGGACGGAATCTTTCGGGTCTTTGCCCATGCGCGCCGTTCCCATCTCGTGGATACAGAAGCCGGGTGCCGGGCTATTGTCGTAGGTCTTGATATTCTTGATGCCGGCGGCTTCAAGCATTTCTGCCGCGCTGTTCATCATATCGACCCGCATTTTCTTTTCATTTTCCCCGAAACTGCAGTCGATGTCGAGGGTGGGCAGGCCCCACTTGTCTTTTTTATCGTAGTTCAGGGTGACTTTGTTCTCATAGACCGGGAGTTGTTCGCCCCATGATCCCCAGCCCATAGACCACTTGCCCGGTTCTGTGATATTGTCCTTCATTTCGGCGCCGATGCCGTCGAATCCGGCACGGTTCCTGGAGGCACCGCCCTGGTATCCGAAACCGCGGAGGTATCCGGCGGAGGATCCTCCGTCGAGGTTTCTGAAGCGGGGAACGTAGATGCCATTAGGCCTGCGGCCATAGATGTATTTATCCTGGAAACCGTCGAAGTCGCCGCTTGCACCCACGCCGTAATGGTGGTCCATCAGGTTGTGGCCGATCTGTCCGCTGGAATTTCCGAGTCCATTGGGGAAAGCATCCGACACGGATTGCAGGAGGATCTGGGCGGTACCGAGGGTAGAGGCGTTCAGGAAGATGATCTTTGCGAAGAATTCTTCCGACTTCATGGTTTCGGAGTCGATGATCCTGACCCCTTTGGCCCTTTTGGTTTCCTTATCATAAATGATCTCGGTGGTGATGCTGTTGGGGCGCAGCGTCAGATTGCCCGTAGCTGCAGCTGCCGGCAGGGTGGCCGAGTTGGAACTGAAATATCCGCTGAACGGGCAACCCTGGTGGCATTTGTTGCGGAACTGGCAGGGTCCGCGGTTGCCCACTTTCGCCGTATGGTTAGCGGTACGACCGATGATCATGGCACGACCCAATTTGGCCTTGAGATTGTCTTTCACCATGGAGTCCACACAGTTCATCTGCATGGGTGGAAGGAATTCGCCGTCAGGCAGTTGTGCCAGATTCTCGCGGGAACCGCTGATGCCCACGAATTTTTCGACATAACTGTACCAGGGGGCAATGTCCTTGTAACGGATGGGCCAGTCGGAACCGAACCCGTCGCGCGCATTGGCTTCGAAGTCAAGGTCGCTCCAGCGATAGCATTGCCGGCCCCACATGATGGACCTGCCGCCTACGTGGTTACCCCGGATCCAGTCGAATGGTTTGACCTGATTGTATGGGTGTTCGGTATCATCCACAAAGAATTTTTTGGAGACCTCATCGAAGGCGTAGCACTTCGACTGAATGGGTGATCTCTGTTTATCGTCCTGGGTTGAACGGTTGCGGTGGTCAAGTTCCCAGGGGTTTTTTTCAGTGCCCATATAATCGCGGATATGTTCCACGTTTCGGCCGCGTTCAAGCACCAGGGTCTTCAATCCTTTTTCACAGAGTTCTTTGGCGGCCCAGCCTCCGGAAATGCCGGAGCCG
>CANHUK010000037.1 GCA_947463755.1 Chitinophagaceae bacterium | reverse complement strand
GGGGTCGCTTAATTTTGCGTCTGCCAAGATGACCAGTACCACCGCCAGCAGATGGCTCCTGCCGATCCTGCCGATCCTCTTGCTCGCTTGCGGAAGGCGCCAGACAGATATTGCATTGCAGGGCGCTGAACTGCAACACAAACTTATGCAGGAACTCACCGAAGTGATCGTACACGACATCCTGAGTCCGCCGGTATCTTCGAGGATCTATGCCTATACGACCCTGGCTTTTCACGAAGCCCTCAGGCCGTCGCATCCCGACATGCCAGCCCTCGTGCCGAATTTCAATGGATTCGAACCAATGCCTCCGGCTCCTGATACGACCATCCTGGACGTCAGGCTCTCTGCAGCCGTAGCCTTCCTGACCGTAGCGGAACGGCTCGTTTTCAGCAAGGACAGTATCCGGACACTCCGGCAGTCCATCCTGAAGGCCTTCGGGCCAGGCGCTGCCGGGCGCAAAAAGGCTTCAGAGGCCTGGGGCGACCAGGTGGCACAGTGCATCCTGAAGCGCGCCGATGGCGATAACTATCGGCAGACGCGGAGCATGCCGCGTTTCAGTGTCTTTGGAGAAAGCGGAAAATGGCAACAGACACCACCGGACTATGCGGATGCCACAGAGCCCCACTGGCCGCTGATCCGGCCGTTGAGGATGGATTCGGCCAGCCAGTGCCGACCCGCCCCGCCACCCCCCTACGATACACTCGCATCCTCAGCATACGGCCGCGAACTCAGGGAAGTATGGTCCATCAGCCATTCCCTGACACCCGCGATGGACAGCATCGCCCGTTTCTGGGATGACAACGCATTTGTTTCGAAACACGTCGGACACCTGACGATCGCCACCAAGAAACTGACCCCTGTCGGACACTGGATGGGCATCACAGAGATCCTCGCACGCCAGGACGGCCTGGATGAGGCCCGAACGTCCACGGCCTATGCCTTGACGGCCGCAGCGATCTTCGACGGATTCATTGCTTGCTGGGAAGAGAAATACCGGAGCAATATGGTTCGGCCCGTCACCGTCATCCGGGAGCGGTTCGAGTCCGAATGGTCTCCGCTGCTGCAAACGCCTTCATTTCCGGAATATACCAGTGGTCACAGTGTCATCACCTCGGCCGCCGCCACTGTGCTGACGGATATTTTCGGTAAAGAGCGATCCTTCACGGATACCACTGAAGTGAAATATCTGGGGATGCGCCGGAGTTTCCCCTCCATCGAGGCGGCCGCGGACGAGGCCGGGATGAGCCGGCTCTACGGTGGCATTCACTTCAGGTCGGCCATCGTCAATGGAAAAGAACAGGGCCAAAAAGTCGGACAGCTGTTTACCCCGCTGCTGAAACAACCATAAGCCTGCATGAGAATGACCGGCACCTTAATTTTGCAGTGCCGAAAAATCTGAACACCCGATGAAGAAGTCGATCCTGGCCATGCTGGCGGCCGCAGCCATCTACCTGAGCATCGCCCTGTTGTTGCCCGAAGCACGCGCATACTCGTTCCAGGCACCGTTGAATGTGCCGGCCCCTGCCATATTCAGGCTCATGACGGACACGGCCCTGACAGGCCGCTGGTGGCCCGAAGCAGGCAGGGAACGTGGCACATGGACCTGGGAGCAGGGGTCTTATCGGGTCAGTCAGACCTTCCTGAATCAGGTGAATCTCTCCGGTGATCGGAATGGAATCGGTTCCACCCTCATCATCTCTGCAGCTTCCACGGGTCCGGGCACCTCGGAATTGTCCTTCACCGTGCAGACTGCAGCCAGCACAAACATTGCCTGGCGTCCGTTGCAGGAACTGAGCCTTATGCGCCAGCGTCGCGAGCATGCCCGGTTGATGGACACCCTGACGCGCATCTTCGGAAACCCTGACAGGGTCTATGGGTTTCGTATAGAACACCAGAAGGTAAAGGATGCCACTCTCCTTTCGTTGCGGCGGCAGTTCGATCACGACCCGAACCCGATGGAGATCGCAGAGATGGTGGATTCCGTTCGACGTCACATCCGTACCTTGGGCGGACGCGAAACCAATCTGCCCATGCTAAACGTATATCGTGCAGAAGACGGGGGCGTTGAAGCCATGATCGCCATCGCGACAGACCGGGAGCTCCGGGCAGATCCACCTTTTTCGCTGAAAAGAATGCTGCCCGGCGGAAACATACTGGTAGCCGAAGTAATGGGCGGGCCACACCGGATCCGGGAATGCCTGGACGCCGTGGACGCTTATGTGAAGGACTTCCGGATGCTGTCACCCGCCATGCCCTTTCAGCGCATGATCACCGAGCGGAAACCCGGCAGTGATACCTCTAAATGGGTCACGACCATCAACTATCCGGTGTTCTGATCCGGTGATATTTTATCTCCCAACCTGCCGGATCACCCGCAGACTGTCATCGTTCATCGGCAGGATAAAGGCACTTCGCCCCTGGATCCCGATCGGTCGCACCCGTCCGGCTTGTCCCGGGATGCGGAGGCCGGGAATATCCGAGACCCTGAATGCACCCCCCCCGATATTGATGAGCAATTGGCCATATAAGGCGTCCTGTCTGCCAATTTCCACGTTATTCGCATGAAAGTTGCCCCAGACCATGATATCGGGCAGGCTGTCTGCATTCGCCTGTAACAGCGTCAGGCTGCGGATCGTACTCCACTGTACCGCAGGCGGCAGCGCCAGTGCCTTGAAACGTCCCTCGCCCTCGTTCAGGAAGACCATGCTTTCGAAGGTATTGGCGGTCAGTTGCATGGATGTGCCCAGTTTGGAAGCCCCGAAAAGTTCAGATATGTCGGACCTGGCAAAGTCTTCTGCATAGAGGAACCGCTTCTTCAGAGTCGGCAGACTCTTCTCCAGCAGGGTCTTGCTGGCAAAGGGGATCTCCCGGCCTCCCACATGATAGGTCAGCAACTGCTCCGAACGACCATTTTCGTCGAAATCATGGACATACATCCTGACAGGTTCGTCGGGCCTTGGGCGGAGGCGGCTATTGAGGCCGAAATTTCCGGCGACGATGTCCTTGTCGCCATCCAGGTCGAGGTCCGCTACAAGGAGCGACTGCCACCATCCCTTCAGAGGGCTTACCCGCTGGCGAACGAATGATCGGTCCTGACGCAAATAGATCTCAATATCTCCCCAATGCGCGCTCAGCACCAGGTCCGCCCGGCCATCCCCATTCATATCTTTCCAAACCGCATCCGTGACCATGCCGGGCGATAACAGATCAGGGCACCAGGCCTCGGTAACGTCGCGGAAGCGACCGGAGCCGTCGTTGAGCAGCAGGAACGAGCGGGGCGCCTTCCCGTATTCCCAGGGGAGGGCCCTTCCGGCGATGAAAAGATCAGGATAACCATCACCATTCAGGTCTGTTGAAGCGATCCGGCTCTGGGTTGCAAAAATACCCGTGAACGCATCTTGCCTGCGTTGCAGATTACCCCTGCCGTCGTTCAGATAGAGTAATGGTTGCTGGTGCTCATCATTCCCGTAATATTCATTGCCACCGGTGGCAACCACGAGGTCCGGATCCCGATCCATATCCACATCCAGCCACAGGGCGTCGGCGTCCTCCCACATGGAGTCGCGGACCAGGGCCGGTTGCGGTGACAGGCGGAAACTACCATCCGACCTTTGCAGCCAAAGCGTCTTCCGCTCTCCCTTTGATGCGCCGATCCAGACATCTTCCAGCCCGTCACCATCGGCATCACCAACTGCCGCTGCGGGGCCTTCTGCGGAGACCATCTGCGGCATCAGGGGTTCGCGGTCGAATTCGTTGAAGCGGTTCTCCCTATGAAGATGAAGCAATCCGGAGCCGCGGGTGATGTCCTCAAAGGGAGTGACACCCCGTAACTCTCCACTGGTACGGATCTTACTGAAATCAAAAGCCGGCAGACCGCTGCGATAGGTAAGGGAGATGCGTGGACCGGCCTTCAGGTCGACCGGCTGGCAGGTATTGTCCGGCCATACCAGCACGGCAGCATCCGTTCGAAGTCCCTCAAGACCGGCATGCAGCGGGATATCCATGCTGGAGAGGAATCCCCGCACAGGCTGCTTTTCGTGATAAATGACCTGGCCGCCCGCAAATATGACCAGACGTGCACCGATCGCAGAGGGATTTACCTCAGGACCTTTCAGGTCGACCGAGAGAAAGCTGCCGGAACGGTCAGTGCCATTGGTATTATTGCGATAGACGAGGACGGGGTCATCGATATTGTTCACGACCAGATCCAGGTCTCCGTCATTGTCAAGATCTGCGTATACAGAACCATTGGAGAAGGTATTGGCATTCCCCTCTACCCGGTCCGAAATATCTTCGAAAGCAGAGCCCCCCTTGTTTTGGAAGAATCGGTTGGGGATCTTGATCTCCGGGAATTTGCGAATGAGGGCGAGATCCTTGTCTTCAAGGGCGTTGTCGCGAAGCTTACGCTGCATTTCCTCGCCGGAGACGAAGGAGATGTAATCGATGTCGTTCATCCGCTTGGGGATGCCGTTAGATACAAAGAGATCGCGCTGTCCGTCGTTATCGAAGTCAACAAGCAGGGCGGCCCAGCTCCAGTCAGTAGCATGGATACCCGCGAACTGGCCGATCTCCCGGAAACGGCCGTCGCCCCGGTTCAGCTGGAGGTTATTGCGGGCATACTGATGGGCATATCCGTAGCTGATCTTCTGCCTGTAAATATTGTAATCATCTTCGGAAAGGGAACGTCTCAGCAGCTCGGGGTCATACGGCAGCATGTCCATGGACACGATGTCGGGCCAGGCGTCATTGTTGATGTCGGCCGCATCCACACCCATGCTGAACTGACTGGTATGTCCCAACCTCGCGGAGGCTTCCTCGCGGAAGGTGCCATTACCCTGGTTCATGTAGAGGTAGTCGTTCTCGTGAAAGTCATTCCCTACATAGATGTCCGGTCTGCCATCGAGATCGACGTCTGTCACGACGACACCAAGGCCATATCCGATACGGGTACTGCGTATACCGGCCGATCTTGAAACATCCCGGTAACGGATGCGGAGGTTTCCGGCATCGTCCCGATCTGTTTCGCAAGTGTACAGTCGCTGTCCTGCGAGGCTGTCGAAGGTCCCCTCAAACTGGGCGCGGGGCATGTAGTTGCCATCGTGATTCACGGAGTGATTGAGCAGGAACAGATCGAGATCTCCATCCGCATCATGATCAAAAAAGGTCGCCTGGGTGGAGAATCCCGAAAAATCCAGTCCATAGGCCGCGGCCTCGTCCCGGAAGACCGGAATGCCGTTCTTGTCGGGCCCATTGTTGATCAGCAGCCTGTTATGGCCCCGCAAGCCCTTGTATTGCCCCACCTGGCAGATATAGATGTCGGTCCAGCCATCTGCGTTGATGTCCACCACGGACACGCCTGTGCTCCACGCACTGTCAGCCGGAATTCCGGAGGCATCACTCACATCCTGGAACTTCATATCGCCCCGGTTGATATATAGCCTGTCCCTTCCCTGGCTCGACGCAAAATAGAGATCGATGCGGCCGTCCCGGTTGAAATCAGCCGCCCCGATGCCGGCGCCATTGTAGAAATACATGTAGGAGAACAGGTTGAAATCAGGTGTCGGCCTCATGCGGTTTTCGAAATCCAGGCCGGTGCGTTTGTGATCGAGGGCAGTAAAAGGGGACGGGGATGACGTGCGATCCCCGCAGGAATACAGTACCCCCGCACAACAGACAGAAAAAAGGATATGGAGCAACTTGTTCATGGATCAGATTTGGAGACCGGATTTCGCCGGGCGGGGCTTCCCGTCGTCTGCCGGTAGAGCTTCGGGCGTTCATTGTTCTGAACGAACAGCATGGCCTGACCTTTAGGGGTTCGGATGGGCAGGATATGCCTGGACTGGCCGTTTTCCGAAAGGCCCGCTATGCGCGATGGAACAACGCTGAAGGATCCCTGCCCCTGATTGATCGCCACATGTCCCGCGGAAGCGTCAATGCGGCAGAACTGTGGCAGGAGGTCGAAGTAGTTGCCTGCCGCCAGCAGATCAACACGTCCGTCCTGGTTAACATCTGTCAGCCGGATGGCCCGGACAGACGACAGTTGCATGAGATCAGGCAGCGGAATGGTCCTGAACCGCCCCTTGCCGTCATTCAGCGCCACCATGGAGGCGGCAGTACTGACCTCCCACCGGATGGCGGAATCGATGCGTTCTTCAAAGAGTTCCTGAACAGTGCGGTCTGCATAGTCGCGGTTGCGTAGATTGGCTTTCTTCAGGCCCGGGATCTGCTCCACCATGTCTTTTTTCATGAATACTGGCATGTCACGCCCGGCGATACGCCGCGTCATCACCTTATCGATGGCCCCGTTGCCGTCGAAATCATGCACCCATAGCCGGACCGGATGTTCTGCATCCGGCTGCAGGTAGAAATTCAGGCCCAGGTTGCCCAGCACAAGGTCTGTATCACCATCGCCGTCGATATCACCCGCCGTCAGGCCCTGCCACCAACCGGACAGTTGTTCCAGTCCATGCTCCATCAATCGATAGGCTCCGTCCTTTCTGGTGAATATCTTGGGCGCAGACCATTCTCCGACAACGATCAATTCGGGTTTCCCATCACCGTTGAGGTCGGCCTCCACCGCATCGGTCACCATGCCCGCATGCTGCAGTTGAGGATCCTGAGCGTCGGTGACATCCATAAAAGACCCGTCCGGCTGTCCGGCGAACAGCCTGCTTTCCGGCCGTGCGCCATACTGCTGGGGCACGCTCCGGTTGCCAATGAATATGTCGATCCTTCCGTCTTCATTAACATCCACCGGGAGCGCCACTCCGCAATTGTGATGGGATAGCGGCAGGGCACCCGCTCTGAGCTTGAAATCGCCCTTCCCGTCGTTGTAAAAAATGTGGTCCTGATATTCCTCTGATGAGGCCGGGGCGAAGTTTCCGCCACCCCCCGTGAACAGATCCGGGTCACCGTCTCCATCAAGATCGGCGAAGAAGGCTGTGTTTACATCCTGAAAAGCGAAACGTTCGAAATCCTTCACGGAAGCCTTCCTGAAGCCGGCGGAGGATTGCAGATACAACACAGATGGACGATTCCGGGAGCCTCCGATGAATATATCCTCCAGTCCGTCTGCATTAACATCGGCCACGGCCGCCGCCGGACCTGACTTCGAAAGCATGAAGGGCACATTCCGCTCCTCGTAGAAATCGACATACGTATCCTCCACGGCAGCTTCGAAAGACGAATCCGCGATCACGAACATGGGCGAGGCAGCCTGCACACCTGAAAATGCGAAGGGCTTCGCCGTAAGGGAATCCCATTTGACAAGATGCCGGATGCCCTGCTTTGGTTTCAGGATCGTGGAACAGGTCCTGTCGGGCCAGATGACCTGCACGGAATCTACGTTTCGTCCGCCCAGGCCGAATGTCTGTCGGTATTCTACCGAAGACTGGAAACCCCGGCTGGGTATCACTTCTCGAAGCAATACCCGGTCGCCGCTGAACAAACGGACAGACGTACCGATACCCCAGGGGTTTTGTCCCCGGTATCGGATGTCGAAGGAGATGAAACCTCCGGATGACCCATCGCTCTTCGACTCATTGCGATAGATCAGTGCGGGCTGGTTGACATTACTGATGATCAGGTCGAGGTCGCCATCCGCATCGAGATCGGCATAAGACGCCCCGTTGGAGAAGGTGGGCCGGTCAAGTCCCCAGCTTCGACCCTCATCAGTGAACTTCAGGCCGCCGGCATTTCTGAACGCCTTGTTTGGAATGGGTACCGAAGGCATCTTTTCGATCACCTTATCCACCGACTCCCGGAAACCATTGGCGGTCATCTGCTTGACGACGTCATTTGCGAAAAAGTCGATGAAATCCTGATCGGTCACATCACGGTAGATCCCGTTGCACACGATGATGTCTGACCACGCATCGTTGTCGGCGTCGAAGATAAGGGCTCCCCAGCTCCAGTCGCTCGCGGCAACGCCGCTGTAGAAGGCCGTCTCGCGAAACTGCCCGTCGCCATCGTTGAACTGCAGGGCGTTCTGCGTGAACTGGTTGTAGAATCCCGATCTCTTTTTCAGGTCGAACACCTCCCAGCCTTCGAAAGTGGTATTGGTCTTCAGCCGATAGTCATCGCCGGGCAGCATATCTGTGGTGAAAATATCCGGGCGCCCGTCGTTATTGATGTCTGCCATGTCCGCCCCCATCGACGAGAAGCTGATGTGCTGCATCCGCTCTTCCAGTTCATCGCGGAAGGTTCCGTTACGCTGATTGATGTAGAGATAATCCTTTTCAAAAAAATCATTGGAAACATAGATATCAGGATAGCCGTCGTTATTGACATCCCCCACGGTCACTCCAAGTCCGAAACTGATGATGCTGCCATAGATGCCGGCCTCACGATTGACTTCATGATATCTCCCGTTGTCATTCCGATAGAGATGATCTCCACCTCCTTTGAGCATTTCAGGGAAATCGGAGGCGCTGTCGGGAATGGCGCGCATGTTCGCGTAGTTGAGCGTATTGACGGGAATGGGACTGTTATTCACCAGGAAACAATCCAGGTCACCGTCGAGGTCATAATCAAAGAAAGAGGCATGGGTGGTATACCCATCGTTATCGAGTCCGTATTCTGAGGCCCTTTCTGTGAATGTCAGATCATGATTGTTGATGAAGAGTTGGTTCTTCCGCAACGAACGATCCAGCATCTGTCCGGCATTGCATACGTAGATGTCCAGCCATCCGTCGGCATTTATGTCCACAAACACTACGCCGGTGCTCCATTCGGGTTTGTCGTCAAAGCCGGCCTTTTTTGAAATGTCTTCGAAATGAAAATCACCCAGGTTTCGGAAAAGCTTGTTGGCGCCCTGGTTAGCGGTGAAGAATACCTCCGGCAGTCCGTCATTGTCCAGATCTCCCGTCGCTACCCCACCGCCATTGTAGAAATTCCGGTATTTGAAAACATTGAAATCGCTGGTCTCCTTGAGGGTGTTGGTGAAAACGATGCCTGTATGCTCCATCTCGCTGAAGAGTGCGGTCCCCGCCTGCTTTCGATCGCAAGCCGTAATTGTCAGCGACAGGATGATCAATGATGCAACAAACCTCAACATGGAATATAAATGTAGGACAATAAAGGATTGTTGAGTCGCCCGGTAGATTTATGCACGGGCCACCCCGGCATAGGCTGCGCCGTCTGCATGGGAACCTTCCCCAAAAAAACAGGCCGACTCGGTGAGTCGGCCTGTGTAAGATATCTAAACGGAGAGAATCAGTAACCGAAGTTCTGCTTCAGGTTCGGGTTGGAAGACAATGAAACCGTCGGGATCGGGAATACGACCTTGAAGTC
>CANHUK010000036.1 GCA_947463755.1 Chitinophagaceae bacterium | reverse complement strand
CACTCGTCATCTCCAGACATCTCGACCGACCGGCGGCCTTCATGGCCACACTGTACATCGGTCTGCACACCTCCGCCGTGATCTACGGACTCCTGATCGGCGAATTCCTTCAGCCGGCCTGGATATGGACATGCGAATGGCTCGACCTCAAAGGTGCCGCCTTCATACCTTTCGCCCGACTCCTCTTCGACACCTTTATCGCTGCCACCGCCCTGCTGGTTGTCTTCTTCTTCAGCCGGGCCCTCTTCAAAGCCTGCAATACCGCCTTCCTCATCGCCTTCGGCGGCATCCTCGGGTTCTACCACTGGCTCTTTGGTCATGTGCGACGCATCATGGCGGCCATGGCCGGATGGATCCTGAAATACCTGTTCAACGTACCGGTCAGGCCCGAGATCGAAACCTTTGCCCGGGCCGACTTCGAACAATTCTACCTTCCCGGGGCACCGCCGCCGGAACACGCACATGAACTGAACACGGAGATGCTCGAGGCTGCACTCGGACTCCCGAACCTGCGGATCAGACAATGCCTCGTTCCAAGGAATGAGATCGAAGGCATCGATATCGACACCGACATGGAAACCCTCCGCCGGCGGTTCATGGATACCAAACTCAGCAAGCTCGTGGTCTATGAAGGTCATATCGACCGCATCCGGGGGTATGTCCACCAGCTCGACCTGTTTCGCCCGGCGGCAGACATCGCCGCCATCATGCTGCCCATCCCCGCCGTCCCCGAAAGCATGACGGCCTCGGAAATGATCGACCGGTTCAGTCGCGAACGCAAATCCATTGCCTGGGTGGTCGATGAGTTCGGAGGCACTGCCGGCATCATCACGATGGAAGACCTCCTCGAAGAGATCTTCGGAGATATTCGCGACGAGTACGACACGGATGAGTTCACCGAACAAAAGATCTCCGACACGGAATTCATCTTCTCCGGACGGCTGGAGATTGATCACCTGAACGATACCTACGGGTTCGGGATCCCTGTCAGGTCATCGGAAACCCTATCCGGCTTCATCATCGCCCACCACGAAAGCATTCCCCGGCAACGACAACGCATAGTCATCGATCAATTTGAATTCGAGATACTGAACGTCTCAGCCACCCGCATCGATACCGTCAGAATGAGGCTGCTATCCTGAAGGGGATCGGTGAGGTTTGACTGCAATGCCCTAACTTTACATCCGTTAAAAACATAAACGCTGAGCAATACTTCTTCTGACCGGAAAGGCTTCTTCCAACGCTTGCGCGGAGTGGACGACGACAGCTCGGAGATGAGCTTCATCGACCACCTCGAAGCGTTGCGCTGGCATATCGTCCGCGCCGTCCTTTTCGTATTCATCGCCGCCATCGTCTGCTTCGTTTTCATAGATTTCATCTTCGACCAGATCATCATGGGGCCTACCCGGAACGATTTTGTTTCCTACAGGTTCCTGTGCTCCCTCAGTCATAGTCTGGGTATGGGCGATTCCCTCTGTATGCCTCCGATGGATATGAAACTGCAGGTCACCAGCGTCAGCGGCACCTTCATGTCCAGCATCACGATGGCCATCACCTGCTCCATCGTCGTCGGCTTCCCATACCTCCTGTGGGAGGTATGGCGCTTCATCAAGCCCGCCCTGACAGACAACGAGCTCAAACACACCCGTGGCATCATCTTCTGGGTGAGCCTCTTCTTCTTCCTGGGGGCCGGCTTTGGATATTTCATGCTGGCGCCCTTCACCTTCAATTTCCTGTCCAACTACAAGATCGGCACAGCAGCCATGCTCGAATACCGGCCGACGCTGTCGGACTATCTGGACACCCTGATCGACATCACCCTTGGTGCCGGACTGGCTTTCGAACTGCCTATGGCCTCCTGGCTGCTGTCGAGCATGGGGCTGGTCACGCCAGACTTCCTGCGCGCCTACCGCAAGTACGCCTATGTGGCCCTGCTGGTGATCGCCGCCATCATCACGCCCTCGCCCGACTGGGGCAGCCAGCTGGTGGTTGTCATCCCCCTGGTGCTCCTCTACGAGATCAGCATCCTGATATCCGCCCGGGTGAATGCCAAGAAAGAGAAAGCCTGGAAGGAATGGAGCTGATCCATCCTGCCGGCGGACGGCAAGAAAAGACACAAGCAAGACATGAACCATTCACCATTCAACCTCTTCCTGCCGATCGCACTCGGATGCGACCACGCCGGATTTGAGTACAAGGAAGACGTCAAAGCGCATCTGGAAGGACTCGGCCTCACTGTCATGGACATGGGCACCCATTCCCGGGACTCCGTGGACTACCCCGACCATGCCCACCGCGTGGCAGAGGCCGTGGAAAAGGGGGAATGCGCCTTCGGCATTCTCTTCTGCGGGTCAGGTAACGGCGTTGCGATGACCGCCAACAAGCATGCCGGCATTCGTGCTGCCATCTGCTGGAATGTACCCATCGCAGAACTCGCCCGGTCGCATAACGATGCCAACATCCTCTGCGTACCGGCTCGCTATGTCTCCACAGAGATCTCCCGGCAAATGGTGGACAAATTCATCGCCACCGATTTCGAAGGCGGACGCCACGCTACCCGCATAGGAAAGATCCCCTGCGCCTGACCTTCCATTCATCACCCCCGACGCCCCAAACCATCAAACAATGAGAATCTCCCTCATGCTCGCGGGCCTGCTGACGGCCCATGCGGCCCTGGCACAACCCAAGACGGCGGACCCCAGACCCTTCGCCGCCACCATCACCGAAACCGACCTGAAGACACACCTCTACACGGTAGCAGGTGCTGAGATGGAAGGCCGTGAAACCGCCACCGAAGGACAACGCAAGGCAGCAGCCTACATCGAACAGCATTTCCGCAACCTGGGCCTCAACCCGGGTACCGCCAGCGGCTATCAGATGACCTTCCCCGTTTACCGCGACTCCCTGGTGGGCAGCCGGATGGTCGTCAACGGAAAAACCCTGCAGGTCAATACCGATTTCCAGCCGGTCATGATGTTCAGCCACAACCAGACCCAGTATTTCTCGGAAGTGGTGTTCGTAGGCCATGGCATCGTGGATGAAGGATACGACGACTACGGCACAGAAGACGTACACGGTAAGGCCGTACTCCTTCTCGAAGGTGCCCCTTCCACCTACAAACCCAAAACACCGGGTTTCAACTCCCCCGCCAATACCTTCTCCAAGATCCGCAACGCCCAGAAGAAGGGAGCTGCCGCCGTGCTCGTCGTCGGAACCGGCTTCCCACGCCGCCCCCTGACACCTGTAGGAAACATGTACACCGAACTGTTCAAGGCCTCCCTGCCGCCCAACACCTACATGATCTCCGAACAGACCGCCACCCTCATCGCCGGCACAGGCTTCGCGGCCTGGAGGGAGAAGGGACGCGCTGAAGCCCTGAAACCAGCCGTCCTGAATACCGAAGCGGAACTCGAGTTCCAGAAGGTCACCCGATTCCTCGAAAGCACCAACGTACTGGGCGTGCTGGAAGGCAGCGACAAGAAGGATGAATACCTCGTACTCACCGCACACTATGACCACCTCGGTAAACGCGGAGATGTCATCTACTATGGAGCAGATGACGACGGATCCGGTACCGTGGGCGTTCTGGAGATCGCCGAAGCATTCGTGAAGGCAAAACAAGCCGGAAAAGGCCCCCGCAGGAGCATCCTCTTCATGACCGTCAGTGGTGAAGAAAAAGGACTCTGGGGTTCTGAGTACTACTCCGAACACCCCACCATCGCGATCGATAAGATCACGGCCAACCTGAACATCGATATGATCGGCCGGGTCGATACAGAACGCAGCAAACCTGATACCCTGAATTATATATACGTGGTAGGTGATGACAAGCTGAGCACCGAACTCAAACCTGTGAGCGAATCCGTCAACGGAAAGTACG
Source organism: Chitinophagaceae bacterium (assembly GCA_947463755.1). Classification (GTDB taxonomy): domain Bacteria; phylum Bacteroidota; class Bacteroidia; order Chitinophagales; family Chitinophagaceae; genus Pollutibacter. Next base: position 5,418 of record CANHUK010000036.1, on the reverse strand, counting down.
TGAAGATGACGCTCGACTACAAGTTCAATGACCCGAACGACAGGGAACGCATCTACTTCCGCAGCGATCATTACAACTTCGCCAGGAAGGGCGTACCCATCATCTTCTATTACGATGGCATGCTGAAGGCGGACTACCACAAGCCCACCGACACGCCCGATAAGATCAACTACCCGCTGCTCGCCAAACGCGCGCGCCTGGTCTTCCACACCGCCTGGGAGATGGCCAACCGCGAGGCGATGATAAAGCGCGACCTGCCGTTGCCAACCCTAGAGCGATAAACGACGTCTGTTTAATTTAAAGGGCAAAGCCTTCTTCTCGATGGAAGAAGGCTTTGCCGTCTCTGTCCGGGCCCACTTTGCCAAAGAAAACAAAAAATACCGCCCGGGACAGATTCGGGCATCGAATTTGCCCTTATTGTTATCAAAGGATGACCTGATATGATATCCCGATCCCTGATCCTGTTGTTACTCTGCCTCCCGTTCAGCGCGGCCGTCGCCGCCATCGGTACCAGTGCGCGAGACACCGGCCGCTCCGATACCCGCAGCCCGGATGAGATCGTCTACTCCATCGTGATCGATAAGTCAGACTACGAACTCATGCTTTTCGAAAACGGGGAATGGATCGCCACCTATCCGGTGGTGTTCGGCAACAAGGACCAGGGCGACAAACTGATGGAGGGCGACCGGCGGACGCCCGAGGGCAGGTTCCGGATCACCGGCAAGCGCAAACACCCGGAATGGGGGTTCTTCCTGCTGCTGGACTATCCCAACCCGGAGAGCATCTCCCGCTTTACCGACCGAAAAAAAGCCGGACAGATCCCTCGCAGCGCGCGGATAGGTGGCGGCATCGGTATCCACGGTACCCGACGCAACGAAGAGTACGCCGTCGACCGCTTCATGAACTGGACCGAGGGCTGCATATCCGTGAAATACAGCCATATATCCGAACTATACGGAATGTTGCCCGTAGGCACCTCCGTCGAGATCCGGAAGTGACCCCGGAGATCAGTGCGTGAGCCGTCCCTTTGCGATGTCCTGCACCACGGATGGGTCCAGCAGCGTCGTCGTATCTCCGAGATTTTCCGTCTCCCCTTCCGCGATCTTCCGAAGGATGCGGCGCATGATCTTGCCACTGCGGGTCTTAGGCAATCCCTTCACGAACTGGATCTTATCGGGCTTTGCGATGGGTCCGATGATACGGCTGACGGTGGAAGTGATATCCCGGCGTGTGAGCTCTTCGTCGCCATGCATTTCACTGAAGATCACATAGGCATAGATCCCCTGTCCCTTGATATCATGCGGATACCCGACGACGGCGCTTTCCACGACGCCGGCGTGCATATTGATGGCGTTCTCCACCTCGGCCGTACCGATGCGGTGACCGCTGACATTGAGTACGTCGTCTACCCGGCCGGTGATCCGATAAAATCCGTTTTCGTCACGCATGGCGCCATCTCCGGTAAAATAGAGTTCAGGATAGGCGGAGAAGTAATTCTTCTGGCAACGCTCATGGTCGCCGTAGGTCGTCCGGATCACAGATGGCCAGGGTGAACGGATGCAGAGATTGCCGCTGACATTGTTGCCCTTGATCTCCTGCCCGTGTTCGTCCACCAGCAAGGGCTCCACGCCGGGCAGCGGCAGGGTCGCATAGGTCGGCTTCGAAGGTGTGACGCCCGCCATGTTACTGATCAGTACCCCGCCTGTTTCCGTCTGCCACCAGGTATCCACGATGGGGCAATTGCGTTTTCCGACATGTTCGTTGTACCACTGCCAGGCCTCTTCATTGATGGGCTCTCCCACGGTACCGAGCACCCGGAGCGAATCAAGCTGCTTGCCCTGCAGGGGGCCGAGGCCGAAGGCCATGAGGCTGCGGATCGCCGTCGGTGCTGTATAAAGAATATTGACGCGGAACTTGTCGACGATATCCCAGAAGCGACCGGCGTCAGGCCAGGTAGGGATGCCTTCGAACATCAGGGAGGTAGCCCCTGCGCTGAGGGGACCGTACACGATGTACGAATGACCGGTGATCCAGCCAATGTCGGCCGTGCAGAAATGCACTTCGCCGGGCTTGTACTGGAAGACGTTCACGAAAGTGTAGTTCGTATAGACCATGTACCCCGCGCAGGCATGCACAACACCCTTGGGCTTGCCCGTGGAACCGGAGGTGTAGAGAATGAAAAGGGGGTCCTCTGCGTCCATCTCAACGGCCGGGAAGGGCGGGTTACCGAGGGTTTCGACCTTGTGGATCTCATCCTCCCACCATACGTCGCGGCCCTTGATCATGCTGACCGGGGTGCGCGTACGGGTAAAGACAATGGTGCGCTTCACGAACGGACAGGCGATCAGCGCGTCGTCGATCACACTCTTCAGCGGAATGTCCTTGCCGCCGCGAAAGGCCCCGTCGCAAGTGACGATATATTCGGCCTGTGCATCCTGCAGACGATCCGCAATGCTCTGGGCGGAGAAACCGCCAAAGATCACGGAATGGATGGCTCCGACCCGGGCGCAGGCCAGGACAGCAATGGCGAGTTCAGGGATCATGCCCATATAGATGCATACCCTGTCTCCCTTCCGGACGCCGTTGTTGTGCAGCACGTGCGCGAACTGGTTCACCTTGAAATGCAGCTGCTGATAGGTCAGCACCCGGTGATGCTCATCGGGATGGTTGGGTTCCCAGATGATCGCGGGATAGTTTCCGTAACGCTCCAGGTGGCGGTCCAGACAGTTCTCCGTGATGTTCAGGCGACCGCCTTCAAACCATTTCACATCCGGATCACGGAAATTCCAGGACAATACCTTGTCCCACTTCCTGCGCCATTGGAAATGCTCCGCCACTTTGCCCCAGAAGCCTTCGGGGTCTTCCACACTTTGCTTCCACGCCGACTGATAGGCTTCGTAAGACTCGATCTGATAGGGATAAGACATGTTGGACGAGATAGGATTTGATGGCGGAAGTTAAAAAATTATCGGCTATGCCGACCCGGCCCTTGGCCTAAATAATTTATATTCGGTGCCGTTTGACAACCATTGCATTCAAAATCCCTTAACGACAACATGCAGTTACAGCAACAGGACCAGGCAGCCAACCCGATCTGGAAGGTGATCGGCGCGTCATCGGTCGGCACCCTGATCGAGTGGTATGATTTTTACATCTTCGGTAGTCTCGCGCCCATCATTGCAGCCCAGTTCTTCCCGCAGACGAACCCCACGGCTGCCCTCCTCGCCACCCTCGCCACCTTTGCCGCCGGCTTCATCGTCAGGCCTTTCGGTGCGCTGGTCTTCGGCCGGCTCGGCGACCTGGTCGGTCGTAAGTACACCTTCCTGCTGACCCTCATCCTGATGGGCGGCTCCACCTTCGCCATCGGCCTCGTACCCGGCTACGAGCGCATCGGCTTCGCGGCACCCATCATTGTACTGCTACTGCGACTCATCCAGGGCCTGGCGCTGGGCGGCGAATACGGCGGCGCAGCGACCTATGTCGCGGAACACGCACCGGACGGGAAACGGGGATATTACACCAGCTGGATACAGACCACGGCCACCCTTGGCCTGCTGCTTTCCCTGGGCGTCATCCTGGGTACCCGCAGCAGCCTGGACCCCGATGCGACGATATCCGTCCAGAAATTCGAAGAATGGGGATGGCGCATCCCCTTCCTGCTATCCATCCTGCTGGTGGGCGTATCCGTGTACATCCGGCTACGGATGAAGGAATCCCCGCTGTTCACGGAGATCAAGGCCTCCGGGAAGATCTCCAAGAACCCGCTGCGCGAAAGCTTCGTGCACCGGGCCAACCTGAAAATGGTGCTCCTGGCGCTGTTTGGCATGGTGATGGGTCAGGGGGTCGTCTGGTATACGGGACAGTTCTATGCGCAGACCTTCATGGAAAATGTATGCAGGCTGGATTTTGGCCAGACACGCACCATCCTCATCTGGGCCATCGTACTCGCCACCCCCGGCTTCATCCTCTTCGGCTGGCTGAGCGATCGCATCGGTCGGAAGTGGATCATGCTGCTGGGGATGTTCCTGGCCATCATTTCCTACCGCCCGATCTATCAACAGATGCTCGCCATCAGTGATACGAAAGGCATGACGGCAGACCCGGCAAGAGGTCGCGTGGATCGAACCATCCTGCCCGCAGGTAATAGCGATCACAGCCTGGTGAACGTGACGACGATCGCACAATTCGACAACGGCATCATCGAGAAAGAAGTCAGGAAGGATACGCTCTACCTTTCAGAAAAACCCACCGCAAAGGGCAAAGGAAAGATCAGCCGAACCCTGCCATCGGGCCGCTACTGGCAGATGATCGGGCTGGTATTCATTCAGATCATGTTCGTGACCATGGTCTACGGCCCCATCGCGGCCTTCCTGGTGGAGCTCTTCCCCACGCGGATCCGGTATACATCGATGTCGCTGCCCTATCACATCGGCAACGGCGTCTTCGGCGGCCTCACACCCTTCATCGCCCTGCTGCTGACCACCATCCGGCAGGGAGATCCGCTGGTGGGTCTTTGGTATCCCATTGGTGTGGCAACCGTCTGCCTGATCATTGGCACCTTATATGTGAGCAACCGCATCGATCCTAACGTCAACGACTAAACGAAACGGACATGAATACCCTGAAAAGACTGGCCGGATGGATATGGATGGCCCTCGCTCCCGCCGCCGTCTGGCTGCTGGCCAACACCGCCCACAGCGAGATCGCCCGCAACCCCACTATGGATACACGCATACAATGGACCGTCTTCATCCTCGTGTTCATACCCATCGCCTTCGGGCTCCTGCTTTTCGGATGGTTTGCATGGAAGGGGGAATACGACCGTCTGCCCGAAAGCTCGGCAGAGGTGGCGGAAGACTAACTTTGCAGCATGTCGATCGAAGTCAGCCGTCTTGTGAAATCATACGGGACCCAACGTGCCGTGGATGATGTTTCGTTCAGGGTCGGGAAGGGAGAGATCGTAGGATTCCTCGGACCTAACGGAGCCGGGAAGTCCACGACCCTGAAAATGATCACCGGATACCTCCGGCCCGATGAGGGAACGGTCAGTGTCTGTGGCATTCCCGTGCAGACGGATGCGATCGGAGCCCGGCGCCGCCTGGGCTACCTGCCGGAGCACAATCCCCTGTACCCCGACATGTACATCCGGGAATATCTCGACTTCATGGCTTCGGTGCATCGGCTGACGGACCGTAAGAAAGCCGTCGAAGCGGCCATGGTCACAACCGGACTCATGCCGGAAGGCTCAAAGCGCATCGGACAACTCTCCAAGGGTTACCGGCAACGGGTAGGATTCGCCGCTGCGCTCATCCATCAGCCGGAAGTCCTCATCCTCGACGAACCCACCACGGGTTTCGATCCCAATCAGATATCTGAGATCCGCGAAGTGATCCGGCAGCTCGGGAAGGACCGGACGGT
>CANHUK010000035.1 GCA_947463755.1 Chitinophagaceae bacterium | reverse complement strand
TCATGGGCACGGCTGATGGCCTGGCGAAATACCCGTATGTTCGCGAATCCCGCAGGATCCGGGCGATGTACACCATTCGGGAGCACGACTGCGGAAAGGAGCAGTCAGGTGGTCGCGCGGCGATCTATCACGACAGCGTCGGGGTTGGGTATTATCACATTGATCTTCACCCTTCGAGTCGGGGAGATAACTACATCGATTTCCCATCCCTTCCGTTCCAGATCCCGTTGGGGGCGTTGATCCCGGTGCGCGTTCAAAACCTATTGCCAGCCAATAAGAACATCGGCACGACTCATATCACCAACGGTTGCTATCGCCTGCATCCGGTGGAGTGGAGCATTGGTGAGGCGGTGGGTTGTCTTTGCGCATATGCTTCTGCCCGGGGCAGAATTCCCCGCGAAGTCCGCCAGGACACCCAGGTGCTTGCTGATTTCCAGCAGTTCCTGCGCAGTCAGGGTGTCGAAACCACCTGGCAGGAGAAACCTTGAGTCAGTACTAACCCTCCAAGGGTGGGGTAACCCTCCAAGGGTTGGTGTACCCTCCAAGCGTTGAGAACTCTCCAAGAGTTTGGCACTCTCCAAGAGTTCTGCACTCTCCAAGGTTTGGTGTAACCCTCCAAGCGTTGAGAACTCTCCAAGAGTTGCCAGCTCTCCAAGAGTTTGGCACTCTCCAAGAGTTCTGCACTCTCCAAGGGTTGGTGTACCCTCCAAGGGTTGGGGTGCTCTCCAAGCGTTGAGAACCCTCCAAGGGTTTTGTTCGTCTGCAATTCATAAAATCGGTAAGTTCATCATCGGTTGAAATCGGAATTTCATGTTGGATCCGGAAACACATCATCGGGTGGCGCTGGTTACGCATTCTTCGGCGGGGGTCGGACGGGCGCTGACTGTCACTGAAAAAGTGTCGGCATTGCTCACCGGGAAGGATATACCACATACGATTTTCAAGGACGAATGGCCTGCCCGTTTCGGAGGATTTACCATGGTCTGGATCGTTGGTGGCGACGGCACCATGCATCAATTCGTCAACCGGTATCCTGATATTCAATTACCCATTGGATTGCTGAAAGGCGGGACCGGTAATGATTTTCACTGGCTACTGTATGGAGAAACAAGTATTGCACAGCAGGTTGAGCTCATGCTCCAGGCTGCACCGATCCCTATTGATCTGGGCACTTGCAACGATCACTATTTCATCAACGGGATCGGCATCGGATTCGAAGGGGCCGTGGCCTGCGCCCTGACCGGAAAACGAAAACGTCCGGGAAAGACCTCCTTCATGATCGCGGTGTTGCGCAAGATCCTGGGTTATCGATGTGCGGAGTTTGACATTCGATACAATGGTCGACGGGAGACCGGCAGATTTTTGCTGGTGGACCTAAGCAACGGGAGTCGAGCCGGCGGGGGATTCCATATAGCACCAGTGGCGCGTCCGGATGACGGCTATCTGGATCTGATCACCGCCGGACCACTCAGTCCCCTGCAACGTCTTCGATACCTTCCGGTCATAGAACGCGGGAAACACCTCCATCTCCCGTTCGTCCGTCATGAGCGACTGCAATCTATTTCCATCGAATCGACTTCCATCCTCCAATATCACTGCGACGGTGAGTATGCGGAAGCCAGCCGGCTGGAGATCGGAATACTGCCCGGCAGGCTCAGATTCCTTTGTAATCCGTTGAGCTGATCCGCTGCACGAACCCAGCACTCCAACAACGTACCTTTGCGCGTCAACAAAATTGCAGGGAACTTGTCAAACGCACAGATAGACACTTCGGCATTGAGCGTGACCGTTCGAAAGACCGTGAACGCTGTGAGTGTATTCTTCTTCATACAGGGCGTGGTTTTCGGGAGCTGGGCCAGCCGTATTCCTGATCTGAAGGACAAACTTCACCTGGGCGAAGGTGCGTTGGGCACCATCTTGTTCATGCTTCCCATGGGTCAACTGACCATGATGCCGTTCAGTGGACGCATCGTCACCCGTTTCGGAAGTCGCAACGTTCTCAGGGTAGCGCTGATGGGATATTCCTTCATCCTGTTGCTCATCGGTCAGGTTCAGGAATCCTGGCATCTTCCTGTCTGTCTCTATCTTTTCGGTCTGATCGGGAATTTGTGTAATATTTCTGTCAATACCCAGGGGGTCAATGCCGAGAGTATCCATCACAAGCCCATTTTCACCACTTTCCATGGTCTCTGGAGTCTTGGAGGTTTCACCGGCGCCCTAATCGGATGGCTGATGATCCGATATGGCATCGAGCCGGCCATTCACTTTCCGTTCATCACCCTGTTCGTTTGGGTGAATGACTATGTCTTTCAGCGCAACCTTATTCCCAAACGTGCAGTCAGTTCCGTAATTCCGAAGTACAGGTTTCGCCTGCCGGAGGGGCAGCTGCTTTTGCTGGGCCTGATCGCCTTCTGTTCGATGAGTGTGGAGGGATGCATGTTCGACTGGACAGGTGTCTATTTTCGTCAGGTTGTGGGAGCCGATGAGCGTTTCGTTTCTGCCGGATATGCGGCCTTCATGATCACCATGTCCGCCGGACGATTCATGGGTGATGGTATGTCTGCCAGATGGGGGCGGAGGAGATGGGTGATGATCAGTGCCGGACTGATCACCACCGGCATCGGCCTGACGGCACTACTGCCTATGCTTCTACCATCCGTGATCGGATGTATGCTCACCGGGATCGGTGTCAGCAGCATCATCCCGCTGGTGTACAGCACGGCCGGAAAGGATACCCGGATTGCCAGCGGCATCGCCATCGCCAGTGTGGCCGGCATCGGATACCTGGGTTTCCTGCTCGGCCCACCCATTATCGGATACATTGCTGAGGCCGTAGGACTGAGATATTCCTTCGCCCTCATGGCATTGGGTGGCCTCGCCATCCTCTGGCTGGTCGGAAAGAAACGAGCCCTGGACTGATTTGCCCGGGGTGACTACTTTCATGCGGTTTCCATATATTCGTTCAAACGAATCACATGACCGCCCGCCACCTCATCCCCATCCTGCTGATCATGACCACTATGCTGGCTGCAACCCTTCCCGTCAAATCCAAAAAGGTCATCTTCTTTGGGGATTCCATCACCCAGGCCGGGGTAAATCCCGGAGGATATATCGTCAAGATGGATTCCATCATCAAGGCGGCCGGTCAATCAGATCAGTATCAGCTTATTGGGGCTGGCATTGGCGGGAATAAGATATACGACCTTTATCTTCGGATGGAGCAGGATGTATTGGCAAAATCCCCGGATATCGTCGTCGTATATATCGGTGTAAATGATGTATGGCACAAGTCGAGTTCCGGTACCGGCACCGACTACGACAAGTTCGGCCGGTTCTATGAGGCGGTTGTCAAGAAACTGCAGGCTGCCGGCATCCGGGTCATCCTCGCCACACCGGCCGTCATCGGCGAGCGCCACGACAACAGCAACGCACAGGATGGCGATCTTAATCATTACAGTAACTGGATCAGAAAATATGCATCCGCCAATGGATTGCCTCTGGTGGATCTGCGCGGAAGCTTTCAAGCATACAGCCGCGCCAACAATCCGCGGAATGAAGAAAGAGGTATCCTGACAACCGACAGGGTACATCTCAACCCCGCCGGAAATCTGTTGGTTGCACAAGAGATGTGGAAGGCGATCCAAGATCTGAAATAAGCCTCCTTTGGATCAAGCCGATCAGTGATGCAATGGTCGAACGACCATCCCGTTCATGAGCGCGTCATTGCATGACAGGACGCTGTCTCTGCCGTTCAACGCCCTTCAGCCGTCGCTTGATTTCCTCAAACCGCTGCTCCCAGGTGTGCCTTGTCAACACCTCCCGGTAATTCCGCTCTATCAGTGGAATGTAGAGATGAAATGTTCGGAGGATATCTTCAATTTGGTTTTCCGTCTGTTCCCAATCGATCTCGATCACCGGATTGTAACCGAACAGATCGATCATCTCCGCCGGGGCATGACCGAGTATCAGACATTTCGAGGCCATGGACTGAAGATATCTCATGGTCATCGTTTCTACATGTCCGGATCTTTCAGGGTGTGTCATACTTCCAGGCACACAGATCGATATTCTTGTCCTGGACAGGCCATGGATCATGCCCTTCCTGTCTGGAAATACCAGCTGACCTTTTTCGGGTTCGTACAGATAAGTGCGTTGGTTCCTTTGCAGTCCAGGAAGGATGGCCTGATGAAATCTGTCGTACTTGCGCCCCAGCGCCAGCACATCAATATCCCGTTCCAAATATGGGGCAAATCGGTAGGCTGCAGGATCAACCCCTTCGGGAACATAATGGAATATCTCACGTTTCGCCCGTTGGTTGAGATCCATCGCAGACCTACGGGCACTGACAAATACCATGTCGATCGCGCATTGATCGACAAAGCGGATGATGCGGTCATATTCTTTCGGCCACGCATCGAACATGTAGATCATTCGCGCATGATTTGTTATATGCGCATGTGGCCTGTACTTTTTATGATCCAAACCCATCATAACGGCGAACAGGCTGTTTGGATCATGCAATGGGTCTGATAGGTATCTTCTGGGCGTTTCGCTGAAAGGTTTCAAGCCGACAAAACGTCGGAGTTTTTGTTTCGCATGCTGTAATCTAAATTCAAGCCTATTGGCATTGAGGGGTATGACATACGGGTCTTTCAGTATGGCCTTTTCGAACAAACTGATATCCGCCGCCAATATTTCGGGTCGGGTGTCTTTTTGAAGTATGAGTCGCAATGGTGGTTAGCGTTGTTGAGAGTACCAGGATAAGCACCTTGGAGGTGAATCACAGGAACTCAGTGGTTAGGGATTGATGGTGACAGTACATAGAAGGATCCATGCATCGCCATAACAAACCTATAAACATTGACCTTTCCGGTTCATGCAATATTCTCAGTAACAAGGATATCAATCATCAGTCTGCTAATCACCTGAAAATTTTACAACACACCTTGACAATGCGACGAACCCGAGATATCTTTCGCCTCGATTGGCATAGCGCGCTGTCTGTAGCCTTCCACCTAATCCGTGGAGCAAATGGTTGCAAGTACAATGGTTCGACTCTGCTAAACTCACCTCTGTCCCCCCAAAAAGCATCGCCCCTCCGAATCACGCGTCGTTGTTACAAACCACGCCGGTACCCATTCCTTTGAACATCAAGGGAAAACGGGCACGGGCTAAAAGCGAATGTTCGGATGAAAATGAAGACAGCAGGGCGCAGTCGCCACTCCAAGGGGCAGGGAGTTCCGTTGCTTTTCAGAAGATCGGTACAGGTATCATCGTCAACGGTAGTTGCTGGAAGTCTATTTCCCAAGATCCAGGCTTGTCTCTTATCTCCGGTAGTTTCTGAAAGTGTGATGATCAGCATGCATTTTCCTGGGAACCACCCTACGCCGGTATCGCTTATACCCATCCGCAAATTCCCCGAAAAAACAATCCCGGAACAGTTGGAGTGGCTTATGCCTTCGAAGGTGGAGCTATAGTCATAGCTATGTCCAAGCGCAGTTGACCGACAGCCGATTCATCAATAGTCTATCACCTGTTCCTGAATGTGTTCGGGCAGTTCACGCCATTCGTATTGCTGGTTGCGGAGTTGAGGTTCAAATCCCGCTTCCCTGATGGCATCCTGCATCGTGCGGTATGTAAATCGGTGAGGTGCCCCGGCCGCGCTGACTACGTTCTCTTCGATCATGATGCTGCCGAAATCGTTGGCACCTGCGTGCAGACAGATCTGAGCTACTTTCTTGCCTACCGTCAGCCATGATGCCTGGATGTTCCTAACGTTGGGAAGCATGATCCGGCTGATGGAGATCATTCTGATATATTCCTCCGGTGTGGTCAGGTTCTGGACGCCGCGTATCCTGGTCAGCAGCGTGTCCACATCCTGGAATGTCCAGGGGATGAATGCCAGGAATCCCTTGGCGTGTTCCGGTTTTTTACCCTGTACCTCGCGGATGCGCACCAGGTGTTCGAATCGTTCCTCCAGGGTTTCCACATGTCCGAACATCATGGTAGCGGAGGTGGTGATATCCTGCTGATGGGCTTCCGCCATGACGTCCAGCCATTCCTGGGCTCCGCACTTGCCCTTGCTGATCAGTCGGCGCACCCGGTCTACCAGGATCTCGGCACCGGCGCCGGGGAGTGAGTCAAGACCCGCTTCCTTCAGGGCTTTCAACACTTCCCGGTGCGTGGATTTTTCCAGTTTCGTGATGTGTGCGACCTCGGGTGGCCCGAGCGCATGCAGGCGTATGTCGGGGAATTCTTCCTTGATCTTCCGGAACGTATCGGAATAGAATGAAAGGCCCAGTTCCGGGTGATGTCCGCCCTGTAAGAGCAATTGATCACCGCCGTATTTCAGGGTTTCCCGGATCTTCACCCGATAGGTGTCCATGTCGGTGATGTATGCTTCGGCATGACCGGGTATGCGGTAGAAATTGCAGAATTTACAATTGGCGACGCATACATTCGTCGTGTTGACGTTCCGGTCGATCTGCCAGGTAACCTTGCCGTGCGGCACCTGGATCCTTCTCAATTCGTCCGCGATCTGCATCAACTCTGTCAACGGGGCTTCGCGGAAGAGAAACAATCCCTCCTCCGCTGTCAGCCATTCAAATGACAAAGCCTTCTGATACAGGGTCGAAAGATCATACATAGCTGATGGAATATGTTTGCAAAGGTACGGAAGCTTGCAGACTCCGTTCCCGCAACAATGCAACCCTTTCGGTGGTTTTATCATCCATACCTTTAGGCAGTGGCGCCAGGCCCGCCGGTCGGAATCTCCTCTTCAAACTTTTATTGAACATGCCCTATAAACTGATAATCATCATTTTATATATCCTTTTCGTGATTGGCGCACGTGCGGCGCCGGTCATGGGGGAGCAACCCTCTCAATGGGTCACCAGTGTCCGGCTCCAGCCGCTGACGGGTGGTGTCATGTTCGTCCGCGCAGTGGTCAATGGGTACCCTGACAGCCTGAATTTCATTCTGGACACCGGCAGCGGTGGAATTTCCCTGGATTCCGCCGCCTGCGCACGCTGGAACATGCCCATCCGTCCTTCGGACAAGACGATCCGCGGTATTGCCGGCATTCGAAAGGTCAGCTTTCTTTATGATGCAACCCTGCACCTGCCCGGACTGTCGGTCGACAGTCTGGATTTCCATGTGAATGACTACGATATCCTGTCCAGCGTATATGGTATTCGGGTAGATGGCATCATCGGCTACAGCTTCTTCAGCCGTTACATCGTGCGTCTGGATTACGACATCATGCAGATGGATGTGTTCACCCAGGGAGATTATCTCTATCCCCGTGGCGGCCATCTGCTGCGGCCATTGCTGACCAACATACCCATACAGTCGGCCGACCTGCAGGATGCCCGATGGCTCTCCAGCCGTTTCTACTTCGACACCGGAGCGGGACTGGCGTTGTTGCTCTCGGAATCTTATATACGTGACAGCAGCGTGTTGGCCAACAAAAAAAAGCAGCCGCTCGTGACCCAGGCAGAAGGAGTGGGTGGTAAGATGACCATGCGCATTACTACGGTGCGCAAATTCAGGCTGGGGCCATACAAATTCAGGCGTGTGCCGACATTCCTGTTCGAAGATCCATACAACATTACCAACTACCCGTTTCTGGGCGGACTGATCGGCAACGATATCCTTCGTCGCTTCAACACCGTCATCAACTATGCCAGGCGCGAAATCCATATCCTCCCGAATAAGCATCTCCGGGAACCCTTCGATTACTCATATACAGGCCTCGGTATCTACCAGATCGATGGCCGCGTCGTCGTAGAAGATGTGTTGTCCGGCTCTCCCGGAGAAAAGGCCGGATTCCGGACAGGAGATATGATCCTGGCCATCAATAATGACATTTCCGGAAATATCCGCATCTACAAGGAGCTGATGCAACAGACCGGGGTGAAACTGAGATTCCTGGTCAGAAATGAAGACGGCATCCGCGTGCTCATCATGCGCCCTGCCCGCATCTATTGAGCTGAAGAATTTCCACAAATCGAAAGTCCGCTTTCCTCTTTTCGTAAACCAATTCCATGGTGCTGGTAAGAACTTTGTATCATGATGATACGCAGAGGAATGATGAGGGTTGTATTCAGCACAAGCATCATTTGTACTTTCACATCGAATGTAGCGGCACAGCAGCCATCAACTACCGATACTACGCATAGCCATGTCCGTTATATGTCCGAGATCACGCTCGTGGGTAGGAATACGAGATCGGATATCCACTTCCTGCCTGAGATCGTGGGCACGACGATCAATGCGGGCAGGAAGAATGCCCTCATTGTGATGGACAATATCCAGGGCAACGTCGTGAACAACACGATGCGCCAGGTCATGGCCAAGGTACCTGGCATACAGATATGGGAAAGTGATCCGAGCGGTATACAGATCGGCATCGCGGCCCGGGGTTTGAGTCCGAACAGAAGCTGGGAATTCAATGTCCGTCAGAATGGATATGACATCAGCAGTGATCCGTTTGGCTATCCCGAAGCATATTACACCCCACAGCTCAATTCCGTCCAGCGCATCCAGGTGGTGAGGGGAGCGTCAAGCCTTCAGTACGGTCCGCAATTTGGTGGTGTGGTGAATTTCATCCTGAAGGATGGATCCGAAGCCGTCAAACCCTTTCAATATGAAACCCAGCAGACCCTCGGCAGTTTCAATCTTTTCAATACCTATCACGCAGTCGGTGGCAAGACCGACAAAGTGAATTACTATGGATTCTGGGATCATCGTCGCGGTGATGGGTTCAGGGCCAACAGTGGGTTTCATGTGAACACCGGATTTGCAAGCACCACGTGGAAGATCTCTCCAAAATTCAAAGCCGGCGTTGAACTAACGCATTTCGACTACATCAGTCAACAGCCCGGCGGGTTGACGGATGCACAATTTACCATGGATCCTGCCCAGAGTCTTCGCTCCCGGAACTGGTTTGGTGTCCGCTGGTCGATGGCCGCCCTGAATCTGGACTACACATTCAATCCTTCCACCCGATTGAATGTAAAGGTCTTCGGTATGGAAGGAGTTCGGAACAGTGTCGGTTTCCTACTGCCCTCTACGCTGAAGGACAGCATCAATCCGGCCACCCTGGCGTATACCAACCGAAGGGTGGATCTGGATCAGTATCGCAATGCGGGTGCAGAGGCGAGATTCATCACAGACTACACCATTGGTCGTCAGAAACATACATTGTCGACAGGTGCACGCATCTTCACCGGTCATACATTCAGGAGACAAAACGGCCGGGGTGATACGGGGTCCGATCTCAACCTGAATGTTGCCGCACCTTTTCCTACTTCACTCGATTTTCACACCTTCAATACCGCTCTTTTCGCGGAGAATATCTTCCGCATC
>CANHUK010000034.1 GCA_947463755.1 Chitinophagaceae bacterium | reverse complement strand
GCTGTTATCCTCTGTTTGTTTTTCAAATAAAGTGCACTCCCCGCGGTGTCATTCCGAGCGGAGCGAGGAAACTTGCCTTTTTTTCAAACAGCATCTCCACGCTGTCATCCTCTGTTTGTTTTTCAAATAAAGTGTACTCCCCGCGGTGTCATTCCGAGCGGAGCGAGGAAACTTGCCTTTTTACAAACAGCATCTCCACGCTGTCATCCTCTGTTTATATTTCAAATAAAATGTACTCCCCGCGGTGTCATTCCGAGCGGAGCGAGGAACCTTGCCTTTTTTTCAAACAGCATCTCCACGCTGTCATCCTGAGGCCGACCTCTGTAATTGAAACCTTTAATAAATATGGCCGAAGGACCTTGTTTTGGCTGTCCGCTCGCACAAAAACAGATGCAAAAGCCTCACACACAATCAAGATATTAAAGAAAAAGCCAGTCTGACCATCAGACCGGCTTTCGATTATTTTCGATTGATTTCGGATCGACCTATCCTTCCCAGATCTCATCCTTACCGTCCAACCATAGTTTGACCAGCTCGGTGGTGACGGATTTGGGGCGCTCCAACGGCATGCCCAGTGCCCGATCCCAGCAAAGGCTGGCGAGGACACCCAGGGCGCGGCTCACACCGAAGAGGACCGTGTAGAACTCGTACTCGACCATTCCGTAATGCACCAGCAGGGCACCGCTGTGGGCATCCACATTCGGCCATGGGTTCTTCACCTTGCCGAGGGAGCTCAGGATCGGCGGCACGACTTCATAGATCCGCCATACTGTGTTCACCAAAGCATCATCCGGCATATGCTGGCGACCGAATTCCATCTGAGCAGTGAAGCGTGGGTCGGTCTTGCGGAGGACGGCATGTCCGTAACCGGGTACCACCTTCCCTTCACTGAGGGTCTTGCGAACGTACTGTTCGATCTGCTCATTGGAGGGGAGTTCCACCCCGAGTTGCTCGCGCATCTCGAAGATCCATTTGACCACTTCTTGGTTGGCCAATCCGTGCAGGGGACCTGCCAGACCGTTCATGCCGGCCGCAAAACTGAGGAAGGGATCGCTGAGGGCAGACCCCACGAGGTGGGTCGTATGGGCCGATACATTGCCGCCTTCATGGTCGGCATGGATCGTCATATATAAGCGCATCAGTTCCTTGAATGACTCGTCATTGTACCCCATCATGTGGGCGAAATTGCCAGACCAGTCGAGCAGTCCGTTGGGCTGTATATGATCTCCGTTGCGATACTTCCGACGATAGATATAGGCGGCGATCCGGGGCAGTCGGGCGATCAGATCCAGGGAGTCGTCATAGGTGGCATCCCAGTAATCCTTCTTGGACATCCCCTCGGCATAGCGCTTGGCGAAGGAACTTTCGGTCTGCAGTGCCATGATACCGACGACGAACTGCGTCATCGGATGGGCGTTCACCGGCAGGGATTCGATGGTGTCAAAAACGTAATTAGGGACATGTGACCTGCGCTGGAGGGTGGACGTCACGTGGTTCACTTCCTCTTCCGTCGGCAGTGTGCCCAGGAGCATCAGGTAGAACAATCCTTCGGGCAGGGGCTGGCTGCCCCCTTTCACTTTGGGCAGGCTGGCCTGTAGTTCCGGGATCGAGTAACCCCGGAAACGGATGCCTTCATTCGCATCGAGCAGGGATGTTTCCGTCACCAGTCCGGTGATGCCGCGCATCCCCTGATATACCTGCGCGAGTGTGACCTCTCCGATCTTCTTGTGTCCGTGTGTTTTGATGATCTCCTTGATCTCCGCAGAGACCTCATCCGCCTTCTTCCTGAACCTTTCCTTGATGATGCCCATGATCGTTGGAATTACTGAATGAACGCAGGGAAGCCCGGTTTTATTCACCCTTGGCATAACGGACAACCCCGATATGTAGGACATTGCTGCCTCCCTTCAAAGGTATGACAATGCCCGGCTTTGAAACAAGAGTTGATGGCTAAAGTTGTGTTTAGTCATCATTTGGGTGACTGCCGGTACAGCCATCCTGTGACCAGGGTAAAGATGATGTTCGGGATCCAGGCCGCGATATAGGGATTTAGGTCTCCCTTGGTGGAGAAGATGGTCGAAAAGCGATCCGCCAGGATGAAAACGGAGCATATGACGATCCCCCAGGCCAGATGCATCCCGCTGCCGCCGCGTATCTTCCGGCAGGCGAGGATCGCCCCGATCAGGGTCAGGATGATCACAGACACCGGAGTCGAGGTGCGTTTCGCATATTCCATGGTCAGGTCCTTCACCGTTTCCGATCCCCGCAGCTGTTCCAGCTCGATCATACGTCGCAATTCCGGAGATGTGAGTCTTGCCTGCATGAAATCATCCCTCCGCAGATCCGCCGGCCTGAAGCTGAACCTCCGGTGCACTTCCGGATAATAGGCCACCCGTTCGCCCATGCTGTCAACCTTCCGCTCTACGACACCTGTGAGCCGCCAGTCTTTCTTGGCCGTATCCCACATGATGTTATCGGCCCGAAGATTGTACGAGATGCGGTTGCCGCGGATCGTTTCCATGAAGAAACCACCGCCGTTCTTGCTCACCGTGTCATAATAACGGATGCCGCAGTAAGAGAAGGAATCCACCCGCATGTAATAGCTATTGGATGGGCCCTGCGCCATGGGTCCGGTGCGCAGGTATTTCAGGTCGAAAGTGGCGCGGATATCGTTGGCCCGGGGGATCAGATCCAGGTAGCCCCACCAGAGTATCCCGGCGAGCAGGACACCGCCGAGCAGATAGGGCCGCAAAATGCGACGGAGGCTCACGCCGCTGGCGAGGATCGCCACAAATTCGGTCCGGTTCGCCATCTTCGAAGTGAACATGATCACGGAGATGAAAACGAACAACGGGAAGAGCATCGCCATGATATAAGGCACGAATCCGAAATAGTACTGCTCTATGATCTGACGGGTGGAGAGGCCCGAACGGGCGAAATCATCCGTCCGCTCGCTTAGGTCGATGACCGTCGAGATCACCGTCAGCAATACGATCGAAAAGAAAAAGGTCGACAGGAACTGGCGCAGTATGTAGCGGTCGAGCTTCTTCATGTGCTGCGAATTTACGCATTCATCCGCTTGCATGCCTGCTCCCCGTCCCGAAAACGCGGCGCTGACGTAACTTGCGGCCATGCCCCGACTCAGCTTCGACCTTCAGCATACCGATAACGGCTCCTCCGCCCGTGCCGGACTCATCCAGACCGACCACGGAGCCATCCCCACTCCGATCTTCATGCCCGTCGGCACGGCCGGCAGCGTGAAGGCCGTGACGCAGCGACAGCTGGCGGAAGAAATCGATGCCCGGATCATCCTCGGGAATACCTATCACCTGTATCTGCGTCCCGGACTGCAGACCCTGGAAGAGGCCGGGGGGCTGCACCGCTTCAACCACTGGGATCGCCCCATCCTCACCGACAGCGGTGGTTATCAGGTTTTCTCCCTGGCCGCCAGCCGGAAGATCACCGAAGAGGGCGTCGTCTTCCAAAGTCATATCGACGGATCCCGGCATCTCTTCACCCCGGAATCCGTGATGGATATCCAGCGCAGCATCGGAGCAGACATCATCATGGCCTTCGACGAATGCCCGCCCTATCCGTCGGAATACGGATACGTGAAGAAGTCGATGGAGCTCACGCACCGCTGGCTCGACCGCTGTATCCAACGATTTTCAGATACGGATAACCGTTATGCATATACGCAGAATCTGTTCCCGATTGTACAGGGCGGCACGTTCGCAGATCTGCGCAAGATCTCCTGCGAATACATCGCATCCAAGGACGCACCCGGCAACGCCATTGGCGGCCTCAGCGTGGGTGAACCGACGCCGATGATCTACGAATTCACGGATCTGTGTTGCCAGCATCTCCCGTCGAACAAGCCACGATACCTGATGGGCGTCGGCACCCCCTGGGATATTCTCGAATGTATTTCCGTCGGGGTGGATATGTTCGACTGCGTGATGCCGACCCGCAACGGACGCAATGCCATGCTCTTCACCACTGAGGGCGTCATTAATATCGACAATAAAAAATGGGAGCGCGACTTCTCTCCGATCGATCCCGGTATCCCCTGTGAGACCAGTCAGTACTACTCGAAATCCTATCTCCGGCACCTGTTCAAGGCAAAGGAATACCTCGCCTACACGATCGCCAGTGTGCAGAACCTGGCTTTCTATCTCTGGTTGGTGCGCGAAGCGCGTGCGCACATCATCGCCGGCGATTTCGCGTCCTGGAAGACAGAGACCGTCGCGCGCATCCGCCAGCGACTCTGACACGACTGCCTTCTTCCATAACATAGCATCCCTGCGCATCAAGGGTTTTTGTATTTTGCATACAAACCCCTTCACATGTACAATCGGCTTTTTCTTCTCTGCTTCGTTGTGGTCAGCAGCCTGACGCAGGCACAGACCGATCGCTGGCAGCAACGTGTCAAATACAAGATGGACGTTGATGTCGACGCCGGTGCCAACCGATTCAGCGGAAAGCAGAACCTGGAATACTGGAACAATTCCCCGGACACCCTCAAGGTGCTGTATTTTCATTTGTACTGGAATGCCTTCCAGCCCGGCAGCATGATGGATGCCCGCAGCCTCGAATTGGGCAAGAAAGTGGTCGGCGGACGCAACGACTGGGATGCCCGCGTGAGGGATCGCATCTCCAAATTGAAACCCGATGAGATCGGCTATCAGCGTGTGACCTCGCTGAAATTGAACGGGAAGACCCAGCGCCTCGAAGAGCACGAGACCATCCTGAAGGTGATACTCGATAAACCGGTGCTCCCGCGGTCGAAAGTGGTTCTGGACCTGGATTTCGAAGCGCAAGTACCGGTGCAGATCCGTCGCAGCGGCCGTGACAATGCCGAAGGCGTGCGCTTCAGTATGGCCCAGTGGTACCCGAAACTCTGCGAATACGACTACGAAGGCTGGCACCCAACGCCCTACATCGCCCGTGAATTCTACGGTGTATGGGGCGACTTCGCCGTGAATATCACGATCGACAGCAGTTATGTCATCGGAGGAACAGGCTATCTCCAGAACCCACAGGAGATCGGTCATGGCTACGAGACAGCAGGCGTACCCGTGAAACGTCCGGCATCTCCCAAACTCACCTGGCGCTTTGTTGCACCGAATGTGCATGATTTCATGTGGGCGGCCGATCCTGATTACATCCACGCCAGCAAACAGGTCCGCGACGGAATGGTGCTGCACGCCTTCTACAAGATCAGTCGCACGCACCTGGAAAAACAATGGAATGCATTGCCCGAAGGCATGAAACAAAGGACGAGCCTCGACAGCTACATCGACAGATCCCGCAAGGAATGGGAAGGTGTGCTGGACCTGGCATCACGCGCACTGCCGTACATGGACAAGACCTTCGGAAAATATCCATACAAGCAATATTCTTTCATCCAGGGCGGCGACGGCGGAATGGAATACCCTATGGCCACCCTGCTTAAGGGTGCAGGAGAAGGCGTTACCATCCACGAATGGATGCACAGCTGGTACCAGATGATCCTCGGTACCAACGAATCACTTCATTCCTGGATGGACGAGGGTTTCACGAGTTATGGAGAGTCGCGGGTCGCCAATTTCCTCAGCGGCGGCAAGCTTAAGAATCCGCACCTCGGCGCCTTCCAGAGTTATATCCGCCTGGCGAAGAGCGAACACAACGAACCGCTCACCACCCATTCCGACCAGTATTCCTCGAACTATGCATATTCCACGAATGCCTATTCAAAGGGAGAGGTATTTATGGAGCAACTTGGATACATCGTCGGAGCAGAAGTGCGCGACCGTATCCTGCTTGAATATTTCGATCGCTGGAAATACAAGCACCCGAATCCGGCGGATCTGATCCGGGTGGCGGAAGATGTGAGCGGCATTCAGCTTGACTGGTACCGCACCTTCTTCGTGAATACCAGTAAGACGATCGATTACGCCATCGACAGCTTGTGGGAGGAAAAGGGTAAGACCAACATCCGCCTTCGCAATGCCGGTACCATGCCGATGCCGGTCGACCTCGACCTCCAGTTCAAGGATGGCAGCCGCGAGATCGCTTATATCCCGCAATACCTCATGTTCGGGGGTAAGACCAACGAAGAGCCGGGTGTCAAGCGCACCGTCGGTACCCCCTGGAAATGGACACACCCGCTCTACACCATCAGCATCGACCGCAAACTCACCGACCTGAAATCGGTCGAGATCGACCCGCTGCAGCGCACCGCTGACATGGAACGTCGCAACAACAAGCTCGAACTGAACTGGTAACGACCAATCCTTCCGATCTAACAAACCAAGCGCCCGCCGGCATTATGTCCGACGGGCGCCTGTTCTTATTTATATCATCCTATTTAACATAATTACCTAACGCTTGGAGAGTTGCCAAGTCTTGGAGAGTTCCCGGCTCTTGGAGAGTCCCCCAACCCTTGGAGAGTCCCCAACTCTTGGAGAGTCCCCGGCTTCTGGAGAGTCCCCGACTCTTGGAGGGTTGCAGGCTGCAGGAGGCTCCGGATTACTTATTTACATAGGGGCATATAGTACAAATTTGTCTGCGAAATCGTCCTCGGGAAACAGATCCTTGATCGGCATGATATGAGGCCTCAGCCTGCTTTCGGAGATCTCAGCCGCCAGGTCGCCACCCTTCAGACAGATCAAGCCGTTCTTGAACTCCTCAAGTTTACGCTCACTCCGCAACAAAGGCTTTGCCCACCGCCAGAGGTCAGCCAGCGGGGCGACCGCCCGACTGACGGCGAAGTCGAACTTCCGGTCACGAATATCTTCTGCCCGCGTGTGACGGGTCTTGACGTTTTTGAGTTCAATGGCTTCGGCCACCGCTTCGATCACCTTCAGTTTTTTACCGATCGAGTCTACCAGCAGAAACTCGACCTCCGGAAAGAAAATCGCGAGCGGGATGCCCGGAAATCCCCCGCCTGTGCCAATGTCGATCACTTCGAGGCCCGGCTTGAGATCGACCCAGGCTGCAATGGAAAGTGAATGCAGCACATGTCGCATGTACAGCGCGTCGATATCCTTGCGCGAGATGACATTGATCTTTTCATTCCATTCCCGATACAAGGGTTCCAGCATCCGGAACTGATCGGTCTGGCGATCTGTGAAATCCGAGAAATATTGAAGGATCAATTCCAGCTTTGCTTGGGACGCTTCCATAAAGTGGGCATGAAGATCAGGTAATACAGGAACATCCAGATGTCCAGCAGCGGGAACCAGATCCACAGATCCCGTTCGCCGAGTTTAGACATGGACTTATGATAGATGACTGCCAGCACTACCATACGGAGTCCAAACAAGCCAAATGCAATACGTGCATCGCCCAGCAGTGCCGCAGCGATCAACAGCGGATAGCATAGGAAATGGGTCAGGGAATAGGTGCCAAGCAGCCAGCGGTGCAGTGGGCGGTAGTGCTTGCCGGTACTGTAATGCCTGTATTTCTGCCGCATCCACGCCCGAAAGGTTGTTTTTGGCCTGGACAGGGTGAATGAATCCGGATCGATCATGATCGTCGTATTGCCCCGATGGGCCGCCGCGTTGATGAACAGGTCGTCATCACCTCCCGGAATATGATTGTGGCTCGAAAATCCCTTGTACTTGAAGAACAATTCTCTGCGATACGATAAGTTTCTGCCCACACCCATGTACGGAATGCCTGCCAGGGCGTAAGACAGATATTGAAGGGCGGTATGGAAGGTCTCAAAACGGATCAACCGGTTCAGAAAGCCCTTTCGCTTCTGATAGGCGCCATATCCCAGCACGATCTCCACACCCTCATCATATGGTTCCTGCATCTTCTGGATCCACTGGTCGGACACCGGAACACAATCGGCGTCCGTGAGCAATAATATCTCATGCCGGGCCGATTTGATGCCCACGGAAAGCGGATATTTTTTTCCGGGGATATGCATCGCTTCCTGAACGAGTTCGATCGGCCTGAGATGCCGGAACTCCTTGTGCAAGCCTTCCAGCAGATAAGTGGTTTCATCGACTGAATTGTCATTTACCACGATCACTTCATGCGTACTGGCATACTTCTGTACGAGAACACCCGGCAGGTTACGCGTCAGGTTATCGGCCTCGTCACGGGTACATATGATCACAGAAACAGCCTGCTGGCGGGTGATCTCCCGCTCCGGCGCCTGGTAGAAGGCGAGCCGCCTGAAGAAATAAAGCAGATAAACCAGTTGGACCAGGGTGACCACACCCAGCAACGCCACCAGTATCAGTCCGGGGGATGGGAACATGACCGCGAAAATAAGTCATTTGAGGGCATGCCGAGTCTACGGAACGGATCATTTACCCCTTCCAAACAACAGGCGCAGATAGAATCGCGGATCGCGGAACCGATGCCGCAGGTCCACATCATTGAACATGCAGGTCATCAACTCCCGCAATTCCTGGTTGCGCGCACCGATGCGCATCAGGAAATTGAAGAGCCAGGGGTATCTGACCATTTGCTGCAACTTGTGGCTGATATTCAACTCCGGACCAAGCACACGATAAACATCGGCTTCATATGCTGCCAGCTCATCCGTCGGATCTCCGCCCTTCGACAGGGCCGCGGCCACATGTTTGGCGGCATAATGCCCGGCGTAGAGCGCGTTTCCGATGCCTTCGCCGGTGAACGGATCGATCAAATGGCCGGCATCGCCCACCAGCATATAATGATGGCCATACAGCCTCACACGCTCGCTGCCCAGCGGCAGGCCATATCCGCTGATCCCGCCGATCCTTTCCGCCCCTTTGAAGCGCTCTTTCATGACCGGATCCTCAGCGATCGTCCGATCCAGCATCGCCCGAAGGTCTTTCCGCTCCTTGGAGATCGCACTGCTCAACATGCCCAGCCCGACATTCGCCTCGCCGTTCGGCAGCGGGAAGATCCAGAAATATCCGGGCAGCACCCCTTTCAGAAAATGCAGTTCGATGAAATTGTGGCGATGCATGCCCTGCACCCCGCGGTAATAGGCACGAACACCCGCACAGTGATGATCGGGATGCATTTTCAGTCCGGCAATATTGCGGGCGAAGGAGGAATGTGCCCCATTGGCAACGATCAGGAGTTTCGCCTCAATACAAACTCCGCCTCCTTTGCCTTTCACACGCCAGCCCTCCGGCAGGCGCTCATATTCATCGATCGATACGCCTTCCATCAGCCGGATCTCGGGTCTGCGCCGAAGCTCTTCCACCAGAAAATGGTCGAAGTCGATCCGCTTGCTGACAAAACCGACCGGTGCATCCATGTGCCGTTCATAGTCCAATTTCAGCGGGATGTCCATCCCGATCCGGTTAGGCGCCACGAAGGTCACCCCCCAGCTGTCAGACTTTCCCTCGAATGTCCGCAAGCGCTCCCCGATCCCGGGGTCAATACGGTTCAGGATGGTGAATACCTTACCGCTCAGGCCATCGCCGCAGATCTTGTCGCGCGGGAAGACGGCCTTGTCGACCACCAGGGAATGGATCCCCAGCCGGGCCAACTGCAGCGCCGTGGCAGCTCCGCCGGGTCCTGCGCCCACGATGCAGATATCCGTTTGGATGATATGTTCACTCATCTTCATCAGTTTTTTTTCCACGCGCGCGAACGGCGGCGGCTCCGCCGACCACGATCACGATCT
>CANHUK010000033.1 GCA_947463755.1 Chitinophagaceae bacterium | reverse complement strand
TAAGGTCTATGATCCCCGCTGTGTGGATGAAGACATCGATAAACTTTCCTGGAGTGTGCCCTATTATAAGACCGAGGATCGTTACTATGCCCGCGGTTTTGGGGAGCCCGTGACAGGCCGCTATCAGTCGGCCGCCTCGCATCAGGAGGCCGAGCGGCTCACGAAAGAGGCGGTGGCGCAGGGTATGACCAAGGCTCAGATTCGTCAACTCCTTCTGGATAAGGTAAAGCCTGCGGTCGAGAACGCCGATGTGCCGGACAATGCCTACAACGACGGGGCGAATGTCCTGCAGGCGATCGATATCCTGGGCGGGCTCGCCAAGGGGGATGCCCCCTTCTTCTTTGCAGTAGGACTGGCCAAGCCGCATTTGCCCTTTGTATCCCCGAAAAAATACTGGGATCTGTATCGCCGGGAGGATATGCCGCTGGCGAAGTATCAGCAGATGCCAAAGGGTGGCGTAGACATCGCCATGCACAATTCCGGGGAGATCAGGTCTTACACGGACATCGCCCCATTGATCCGTCCGGAGACAGAAAAGCCTTACGGGGTAACGATCCCGGAGGATAAGCAGCGTGAATTGCTCCATGGATATTACGCCGCCATCTCCTACACCGATGCAAATGTGGGCCGGCTGCTGAAAGCGTTGGACTCCCTGGGTCTGCGGGAGAATACGATCGTCGTACTCTGGGGGGATCACGGCTGGCATCTGGGAGATCACAATCTCTGGTGCAAGCATTCAACCTTCGAACAGGCTACGCGCACGCCACTGATCATTTCAGCGCCGGGTATTCGTCCCTCCAAAACCCGGTCGCACTCGGAGTTCGTGGATATCTTCCCCACGCTTTGCGAGCTGACCGGTTCGCCGGTGCCCGGGCATCTTCATGGACGCAGTCAGGTATCCGTGATGAAGGACCCAACGAAGAAGGTCAAGGATTTTTCAGTTTCTCAATATCCCCGCGCCATTGCGAAAGGCACGCCGCTGCCGGCCGGACATACATCCAACAAGGTCATGGGCTACGCCCTGCGCAGCGGTCGCTATCGTTATACCGTGTGGATGGGCAATGCCTGGAAGAGTGATATGCCATTTGACGCTTCGGCATTGATCGGTCAGGAATTGTACGATTACGACACCGACCCGGAGGAGCGGGTCAATCTCGCGGGCAGCAAGTCGCATGCTCAGGCGCAGGCAGCTATGCATGCGAAGATGATGTCGTATTTCTCAGATGCCCGCTCACGGGCCATGGCCATGAGCTCCACGTCTGCCGCGACTTCCGGTCGATGATATTTGGAATTGAAACAGCGATTCATGATGAGGGCCTTCGGGTCTTCCGATCACATGTATGATAAATATGAAGACTTCCTTACGTTCCTTGCTCCTGGGGATCTTGATTTTTTCCGGTTATGTTGCTGATGCGGCCGTCCGGTTGCCCCGCATTTTTTCTGATGGTATGGTCTTGCAACGGGGGATGCCTGTACCCGTCTGGGGTTGGTCGGACCGGGATGAGACTGTCATGGTTTCTTTCAATGGAATCCGGCATCAGGTCAGGGCGAAGAAGGGGGAACGCTGGAAGATCACCCTGCCCGTGTTGCAGCCCGGCGGTCCTTTTGTATTGGAAGTTCTTGCTTCGGATACGATCACGTTGAAGGATGTTTGGGTGGGGGATGTCTGGCTTTGTTCCGGACAATCGAATATGGAATACGAATTGTTCAAGTCGGCGGAATTGTATCCCAAAGAGATCGAGGCGGCTGCCAATCCGCGCATCCGTCATTTTAAGGTAGCACGCCGGACCTATTTCAATCGTAACGAGGAGGTGTTGTCGGAACAGGGCTGGGAGGCGGCCGATCCGCGGACCGTCCTGCAGTTCACGGCGGTGGGCTGGTTCTTTGCCCGGGAACTGGAGTCGCGTCTGGGCGTACCGATCGGGCTGATCAATTGCAGTTACGGCGGAACACCTGCCGAGGGATGGATGCATGAGGATGAGTTGAAGGATTTTCCGGCCTACCGCGATCGGGCCCTACCTTTCCGGGATACGGCGCTGGTGGCGGAGATCATCCGGCGCGATAAAGCCTTGTCTGATGGATGGTTGAAGCATATACAATCCCTGGATGATGCGAATGCCAGGGGTTGGCAGCAGCCTTCGACCGATGTTTCCAGCTGGACGGACCTGCAGGTGCCGGGCTACTGGGCCGATCAGGGCATGGTGGACAGCGGGGGTGCGGTCGTTTGGTATCGGAGGGAACTGGATCTGCCAGCTTCCATGGCCGGACAGCCGGCGGTGCTGAGGATGGGAGCCATCGTGTCGAGAGACATCACCTGGGTCAATGGAAAAAGGGTCGGGGGGGCTACCAACCGATACGTAAACCGTCGTTATGATATTCCGGCCGGGGTGTTGAAGGCCGGGCGGAACACGATCGTGATCAAGATCCTGAATGAATCCGGCAAGGGCGGCTTCATCCCCGGAAAGCCTTACAGGCTGGAGGTGGGCAGGGACACGATCTCACTGGCAGGTGGATGGAAGGCTCGTTTGTCGGTGACCACTTCGCCTTTGTTACGGGAACAGACGACCCGTTTTCAGGACCAGGCGGGGGCGTTGTATCACGGCATGCTCGAGCCGTTGATCGGATATGGGATGAAGGGGGTGATCTGGTATCAGGGCGAATCGAATATCAGTCGTGCGCAGGAGTACCGGGTGATCTTTTCACGGATGATCCAAAGCTGGCGGAAGATCTGGGGACAGGGCGATTTTCCCTTCCTCTTTGCACAACTGGCGAGTAACAATCCTCCCAGGCCGCAGCCGGCTGAGAGCAGGCTGGCGGAGTTGCAGGAAGCGCAGTCGCGCACTTTATCTGTCCCGAACACTGGGATGGCCGTGCTCAATGATATCGGCGAATCGAATGATGTGCATCCATTGAACAAGCGGGATGTAGGGTTGCGACTGTCCCTGGTGGCGCGTTATCTGGTGTACGGAGAGCGGAAGTTGGTGCATTTGGGTCCGGTATTGAAGAGCGTTAAGGTCGACGGAGATCGGATGATCCTGTCGTTCGACCATGTCGGCGGCGGGCTGATCGCCAGGGATGGCGGGCCTTTGAAGCATTTCGCGTTGTCGGGTGACGGGAAGCGGTTCATTTGGGCGCAGGCCGTGATCGAAGGAGACCGGGTGGTGGTCTCTCATCCCGATATCCGAACGCCGAAGGCGGTGCGTTATGCCTGGGCAGATACGCCGGAGGGCGCGAACCTTGGTAACCGTGAAGGACTCCCGGCGGGTTGTTTCCGCTGGCCGGTGCCCGAGGGACGATGAATCCTGTGAAATTTTCGGTTATACTTATACGTTAGTTTAAAGATACAGAAGACGATGAATACTAATATATTGAAGCAGGTGTCTCGGATCATGGCAACCCTGTCCTTTACATTTACCATGAATGGATTGGCTGCGCAGTCGGCACTGCCGGATCCGATGCCGGTGGATGCTGCGGTGCTGGCATCGGCGCGGACGGCCATTGCGCAGGGGGATCCCGTTCACAAAGCTGCCCTTGCGCAGCTGGTCAAGCGGGCGGATGTGATGCTGGCTTTCAAGCCGGTGAGTGTAATGGATAAAAAGGATCTGCCGCCGAGTGGCGACAAGCATGACTTCATGAGCCTGGCACCTTACTGGTGGCCGGATCCGGCGAAGCCTGACGGATTGCCGTACATCCGAAAGGACGGGGTGGTGAATCCGGAAGTGCGGAATTATCCCGACAAGGAACAGATGCCAAAGCTTTGCGAAAATGTTTACTGGCTGTCTCTGGCCTGGCATTACACCGGGAAGGATGCCTATGCAGCGCATGCAGCAAGGCTTTTGCGCACATGGTTCCTGGATACGGCCACGCGCATGAATCCGAACATGAAATACGGCCAGGCCGTGAAAGGGGTGACGGAGGGCCGTGCGGAGGGATTGATCGAGACACGTCATTTTCTGTTTGCACTGGAAGGCCTTCAATTATTAAAAGGCTCAAAACATTGGACAGCAGCGGATCAGGCGGGCATGCAGGCCTGGGTGAGGGCATTTCTGGACTGGATGCAGACGCATCCGATCGGGATCGATGAGCGTAATGCCCGTAATAATCATGGAATATGGTATGAGGCGCAGCGTCTTGGATATGCCCAGTATGTGGGGGACAAAACCCTGGCGGCATCGGTCCTGCGGGATGCACAGGCAAGGTTGGACAGAGAGCAATCGGCCGATGGGTCATTTCCGCTGGAGCTGGCCCGCACGACCTCGCTCGGATATTCGGTATTCGTGATGCATGCCTTTTCTGTGATCGCAGAACTATCCAGACGTTCCGGTGATGATCTTTGGTCATATGCTGGTCCCAAAGGGGCCTCCATGCGCCGGGGGATGGATCATCTATTGCCCTATCTCTCCGGAAGAGCTGAATGGAAGCATCCTCAGATCAAGCCGTTCCAGCCGGAGACGGCCTTCGGGCTGCTTTGGGCGTCTTTCCGCAGGATGGGTTGCAATGACTGCATGGATGTCCTGAAAAAGGAGACAAGCGGTACCTTTGCGAAATCCGCTGCCTTGCTCTACTGAGTCGGGCCCGGATCCAACTTTTCAAACAATCAATGAGAAAAACATGGAGATCAGATTTGAATCGAGTCCCCGGGAAACGGCCACGATGAACACGGCGTCCCTGCGCGACAATTTTTTAGTGCAGGGACTCATGAAACCGGGCGAGATCAGTCTGGTGTACACGCATTATGACCGGGTGATCATCGGGGGAGTGGTGCCGAAGGCCGCTGCCATTGTATTGCCCTGTCATGACGAGTTGAAAGCGGAATATTTCCTGGAGCGTCGGGAGCTGGGGATCATCAACCTTGGAGGGCGTGGTCACGTGCTGACAGATGATGGTACTTATCATGTCGACAAGTTGGGATGTGTCTACCTGGGCAAAGGCACACGTAACGTGACGTTCACGAGTGAGCATGCTGATCAGCCGGCCTTGTTCTTTCTGATGTCGGCGCCGGCCCATGCATCATATCCGAACCGTCATATGACCAAGGAGGAGGCGGCACCGGTGCAGCTGGGTGACATCTCCACATCGAACCGGCGGACCATTTACAAATACATCCATCTGGATGGCATGCGCAGTTGCCAATTGGTGATGGGATTGACGGTCCTCGAACCCGGCAGTGTCTGGAATTCTGTCCCGCCGCACACGCACACGCGTCGGATGGAAGTGTATTGTTATTTCGACCTGGATCCGGCGCATCGGGTGATGCACTTCATGGGTCAGCCCCAGGAGACGCGTCATTTGGTGATGGCGAACCTGGAGGCCGTGATCTCGCCGCCGTGGAGCATGCATTTTGGCGTGGGCACGACGAACTACGGATTCATCTGGGGGATGGCCGGTGAAAACCAGGTCTTCACCGACATGGATCCGGTGGGCATTCCTGAGGTACGTTGAGTCTTCGGGCGGTTGGATCAATCAAATCATAAGAACGACAGATATGAACAGATGGTTATTCGCAGGGCTGCCGGTCCTGTTGCTGGCGGGAGGATTGCGCGCGCAGACGAACGCGGCATTGCTCCAGACGATGATATCTCAGGCGAAGGCCACGGTGGCGGAGGCTCATCCGCCGTATCGGACGCCGTTTTCGGTGGACAATGGCAAGAAGGAGTGGATGCTGGATTCATTCCGTAATTGGCGGAGCGGGTTCTGGGCGGGTACGCAGTGGTATCTGTTCGAGGCGACGGGGGATGCTTTCTGGAAACAGGAGGCGGACAAGTCGACCCGGATCCTGGCGGAGTTGTTGAACAAACCTCCACATTCGCACGATGTCGGGTTTCAGTTCACCTGTAGTTTCGGCAATGCGTTGAGGCTGGCGAAGGATCCGGCTTATGCGAAGGTCATGCTGCGGGCGGCTGATTCATTGGCGACGTTGTACGATCCGAAGTATCAGTCGATCTGTTCATGGCCGTACCGTGTGAAGACGCTGGGATGGCCCCACCATGTGATCGTCGATAATATGATGAACCTCGAATTGCTATTCTGGGCTTCGAAGAACGGGGGCAGTCGCAAGTTGTATGACATCGCTGTGGCGCATGCGCGCACGACGATGAAGGGGCATTTTCGTCCGGATGGCAGCACGGCGCATGTGGTTTGGTTCGACCCGGCCACCGGTCAGCCTGACAGCATGCTGACGCATCAGGGTCATGCTGACGGCAGCATGTGGGCCCGCGGTCAGGCCTGGGCCATTTATGGGTTCACCGTGGTGGCGCGGGAGACAGGCGATGCGGTCTTTCTGCAAACGGCCCGCCGTGCGGCTGACATGTATCTGAAGCGGTTACCCTGCGACAACATCCCTTATTGGGATTTCGATGACCCTGCGATCCCCAGTGCTCCTCGTGATGCATCTGCGGCAGCGGTGGTCGCATCCGGACTGCTGGAGCTGGCCACGCTGGTCAAAGAGCCTGCAGTGAAGTTGCGTTATCGCAATGCGGCATTGGCTATGCTGGATGAGTTATCATCGCCCCGGTATGTGAAGCCCTGGATGAACCACGCGATGCTGCAGCATTCGACCGGCAATAAGCCGCAGGGCAAGGATATTGATGTGCCGATCATTTATGCGGATTATTATTATATGGAGGCGATGATCCGGGCAGGCAGGTTTGTGAAGAAGGTGAAGTGACCGGGATGGGTTGAAATGTATGAGGGCGCAAGTGATTGCGCCCTTTTTTCATGTCCTTAACACGCTCCAAAACCCGTGTTAATAATTCACAGAATGACAGAAATGCTATTGACGGAGCCCCCGGGTCGCTTTACTTTACAATCCAAAGCGCCACCATATGAATCGTCTGACATTTTTGTTCTTCTTCGTTGTCGCAACCCAGACAGCCTGCGTGCGTTCTGCAAGACCGGTCTCGGAGGTCCCCTCTATCCAGCTGTCGTCTTCTGACGCGGCCGTGGTGCAGATCGGAGGATTGCCATACCAGGCCTACGATGAAGCCGGGATGACCCGTCGTGCGCTGACCCTGGCGCGGATGATCGCCTCTACAGATTACTGTCAACAGCAGGTGAGGTCGGCCGGACGATCTGCCGGTGCTTCCGGACTCACGCTTGGATTTGATTCCGGCCCCGAGATGGGTACAGACGCGCCTTCGCCGGTCTATCGGTTTCGCCTGTACCGAGAATGTGTGGACATGGATCAGACCCACGACTGGTTCATCTTTGATCCGGAGCGCGAATTGCTGTATGTAGAGGACCTGGTGGATGGCAGGCACAAGTCCTTGGAGATCGATCCCGCCCTCCTTGCTGATTACAGGGCAGACAAGGCCGCTGCATCCGAATAGTCCGGACGCAGTATTCATGGCGCAGCGCCATTTCGTTTCCGATATTTCTTACAGCGGCAGCGGCGGTTTATCTACTGCTTTCAGATATCTCACGGAGTAGCTCCGAAGGATTTTCGGAGTGGTATTCATTTTCTTTTCGGACATCCCCGGGAATTCGATAATTTGACATGGGCTATTTCGCCATTTGTCAATATCTCCCGTGCGCCCCATGAGCCAACGACCACTTCTGATTTCGGGTTTTTGTCTGTCCGCCTTGCTGATGCTGTTGTGTTTGTCTGCGGGTGTCCCGCATCTGACCAGGTCATCCGATCCGCCTGGTGTTGTCATCACTCGTTCTCCCTCTGAACAAACATATCTGGGGTCGCCTTCCATCGTCATTCTGCCCTCCGGTGATTATATGGTGAGTCATGATTTCTTCGGGCCGGGCGTCAACAAAGACGGGGTAGCCGGTCATTCCCGATATTTTGTTTCATCCGACAAGGGGCGGACGTGGCAGTCACGAAGTTTGGTGAATGGCATGTACTGGAGCAATCTGTTCCTGCATCGCGGAGTATTGTATGCTTTTGGTACCCGTGGCGGCGTGAATGACTGTGTCATCCGGCGGTCGGATGACGAAGGGCGGACATGGTCAGATCCCTCCGATGCGCAGCATGGTCTGCTCCTGCGAAAGCAGGGTGACATGGGATATCACTGCGCGCCCATGCCGGTTGCCATCGCCGGGGGGCGTATTTGGCGGGCGATGGAATACACGCCCGACAAGGGTTGGGGTAAATTTCAGTCGATCATGATGAGTGCAGATACGGCGGCCGATCTCCTCGATGCCCGAAGCTGGCGGGTGTCCAACAGGCTTTCGTTCGACACCGGATGGCGCAGGGGACATGAGGCATGGCTTGAGGGGAATGCTGTAGCGGCCTCTGATGGCGCTATCTACAACATCCTGCGGGTTCATTATCAGGGGGATGATGTTGCGGCAATGGTTCGGGTGTCAAAAGATGGGCTGACCCAACAATTCGATCCGGCCTCGGATTTCATACGTTTGCCCGGCGCCTGTAAGAAGTTCGTCATCCGGTTCGATCCTGTCTCCCGGCGGTACTGGACCCTGTCCAACTATGCACCCGAAACTGAAAAAGAGAAAGCCAGGTTACTTGGCCATCGGCTTGAACGCGCCCGCAATACCCTGGTACTTTCTTCATCGGCAGACCTCCGGAATTGGGACATGCATTACACAGTGGCCTATAGCCCTGATATCCGACAGCATGGCTTCCAGTATGCCGACTGGCAATTCGATGGTCGGGATATCATCACCGCCGTCCGCACCGCATTCGGAGAAAAAACCCATGGATCCCATGATGCCAACCATGTCACCTTTCATCGCATCCGAAGTTTCCGAAAGCTGACGGATCGGCGGATCCAGCCCTAACAGTACCTATGAAAAGCAGTACTTCCCACGTCCGATGCCTGATACGCCTGATCGGCGCATGCCTGATGGCGGCCGCCCTCGTCATTCCGGCCGCCGGGGAGCCATTGCCGCCCGTCAACAGATTCGGTATTTCTCAGGGACTTTCGAATAATTCAGTCCGGTGTGTCATACAGGATCGACAGGGGTTCATTTGGCTGGGAACCTATGACGGACTGAACAGGTATGATGGAAGGGAGTTCCGTGTTTTTCGGAACCGCCTCAATGATTCACTTTCCCTTCCACACAATTACATTTACTCGCTTCATGAAGACAGGTTCAATAATCTGTGGGTGGGGACCGGCCAGGGTGTGGTAAAATATGATCCGATCCGTGCTTCGTTCCATCCGCTGCTTATCCGCCCCAACTACGCCAAGACGCCCGGCCGCCTCCCTGTCAGTGCCAATGCCATTCAGTCGGATCAGCAAGGGAATCTTTTGATCGCCACCATTGGCTGGGGGTTTCTGTTGAAGCGCCATCAGGATTCATTTGCGGTGCAGGTGCCGATCGTGGCCGAGACGGGTAAGATCTTCGGTTATCATGTCCGCTCGTTTTGTCAGGATGGCGATCGGGTCTGGATATTCGTTCAGGACATAGGACTGTGCAGGTATGATGCCGGCAGTGGACAACTGGTTTTGGTCAACCGATCGCCCCGCGCCGCTAATGCGATGCTGCCAGACGGGCGGGGCGGCATCTGGATGGGTACGGATGACGGCCTTCAACTTTATGCGACAGCGACGAACAGCTGGCAGCGACGCTACACTTACGGAAGCGGGCTGAATGCAGCGGAGGTGCTCAGTCTCTGTTTTGATGGCCGGGGCAGATTATGGGTCGGTACTGATGGCGGGGGTGTCAATATCCTC
>CANHUK010000032.1 GCA_947463755.1 Chitinophagaceae bacterium | reverse complement strand
TATCCGTCACCTTGGGCTTGGGTTCACGCCGGATGATACCCATCCAGGTCAGGATCTTCTTCTCATAGTTCCAGAAAAACCGAAATTGGCCGAAAAACAGCGACACAGCGAGTATAATGAACTGATAACCAAAGATCAGCACCGCTGCTCTAAGCAGTATGGGCCAAAGCCACCAGGTATCTTCACCGAACCCGACCCACGCGGTGATCTTTCGTGAAATGAACGCGGTGAGCGTACCGGTAACGGCGAATGTGCAGAGAATGAGGCTAAGCTGCGTGTTGCTCTGCACCTTCCATTTTTGCTTCAGTTTTCCGAACATGCTGCAATTTGTATAAAATAGTCGAGAAAGGAAGTTTGATGTCTGAAACAAGGACATGTCCGTAAGGTTTGAACCCCTATTGATTATTGCGTCACAAATCTGTCAAAAAGCATGGAGTGGTGCGGATTTGACGCCGAAAAAATTGTATGGAATGTGCATATAATGTTAAAATCCCGTCTTATTTTTGCCGCGCTGAGCGTACTGCTCCTTCATTTCAACAACAGCTGAGGTTATGATGCAACATCGATCCGTTGTGAGGAATATTTTGTCTCTCTTGATTTTCGGTTCACTGCTGATGAGTCCACTCGCCAACATGGCGCAGGATGGCAAGCAGCTTTTCAACCAAAAGTGTGCATCCTGTCATGCGATCGACAAGAAACTTGTCGGGCCGGCCCTGAAGGGTGTGGAAGACAGGTGGCCTGAAAAAGCCCAGCTGTATGCGTGGATACGCAACAGTGCCGCGGTCGTGAAATCCGGATATCCCCGGGCTGTAGAGGTGTACAACGAGTACAACAAGGTGCAGATGACCGCCTTCCCCGAGTTAAAGGATGGGGACATCGACGCGATCCTCGCCTACATCAATGCAGGTCCGGTCAAAAAGGACACTGACGCCACCGGAGGCGCTCAGCCTGCGGGTACGACGGAGGGTTCAGACAGCACCATGCTGTTTGGTCTGCTGACGTTGATCCTGGGCGTGATCGCCCTGATCCTGCTTCAGGTGAACAGCAATCTCCGCAAGATGTCGGATGAGCGCGAAGGTCAGGCTACGGCCGAGCCTGTCCCCTTCTGGAGGAACAAGGCATACATTGCCCTGACTGCCATCATCCTCTTCATGGCCGGCGGATATATCACCTTCCAGAATGCCCAGGGACTAGGTCGTTCCAAGGACTACCAGCCCGAGCAACCGATCTACTATTCACATACGGTGCATGCAGGGATCAACCAGATCAACTGTCTTTACTGCCATGGCGGTGCACAGGACAGCAAGCACGCGAACATCCCTTCCGTCAACGTTTGTATGAACTGCCACATGGGCATCGCTGAATACGCGAAGGGTCCGAAACTCTACCGCGAAGACGGCAAAGAAGTGGACGGTACGGCGGAGATCCAGAAGCTGTATCAGTATGCCGGCTGGGATCCTGAGTCCAAGCAATACACGGGCAAGGGCAAGCCCATTGAGTGGATCCGCATCCACAACCTGCCTGACCATGTCTATTTCAACCACTCCCAACACGTCAGCGCCGGTAAGGTCCAGTGCCAGACCTGTCATGGTGAGATCCAGAAGATGGGTGAGGTCTATCAGCACTCAGACCTTAGCATGGGCTGGTGCGTCAACTGCCACCGCGAAACCAAGGTGCAGTTTGCCGACAATAAGTACTACAGCATTTACGAGAAATTCCATGAAGACCTGAAGAATAAGAAGATCGACAGTGTCACCGTGGAGAAGATCGGCGGTACTGAGTGCCAGAAATGCCACTATTGATCTGAATATTCCAACCGGTATCGGCCGGACCGAACCCCAATCGAGCAAGAACCTTACAACATATTTATGGAGCAAA
Organism: Chitinophagaceae bacterium; assembly: GCA_947463755.1. Classification (GTDB taxonomy): domain Bacteria; phylum Bacteroidota; class Bacteroidia; order Chitinophagales; family Chitinophagaceae; genus Pollutibacter. Next base: position 7,821 of record CANHUK010000032.1, on the reverse strand, counting down.
AAAAGTACTGGCAGCATTTCGGTGAACTGAAGAACAGTGAAGCCTACCAGGAAAGTCTGAAAGATGAATTCTCCGAGGATCTGACCATAGCGTCCGGGAACGGCCTGATGGAGGCCACGACCCCGCGCCGTGACTTCCTCAAGTATCTCGGTTTCAGCACAGCCGCTGCCATGGCCGCCGCCAGCTGCGAAATGCCCGTAAAGAAGAGCATTCCTTATCTGAACAAGCCGGATAATATTATCCCGGGTGTTCCCAACTACTATGCCACCACCTTTGTGCAGGATGGCAACGTCGTTCCGGTTGTCGCCAAGGTGCGTGACGGACGCCCCATCAAGATCGAGGGCAACGACCTTTCCTCCCTGACCGGCGGCGGTACATCTGCCCAGGTGCAGGCTTCCGTCCTCGACCTGTATGACACGGCCAGGCTTCGTTTTCCGCTGGCCGACGGTAAGGAAGTGTCCAGCTTCGAAGCCTTCGACAAGATGGTTTCCGGGGCCATCACCGCAACCGCCGGTAAGCCGGTGGTGCTGCTGACATCCACGCAAACATCTCCAACCACCCAGCTGGTGATCGATGGGTTCCTCGCCAAATTTCCCGGAAGCCGTCACGTTCAATATGATGCTCTGTCTGCCAGTGGTCTGCTGCTGGGCAACCAGGCCTCTTATGGCAAATACGCCATCCCCTCCTACCGATTCGACAAGGCCGACGTGATCGTCAGCCTGGCCGCCGATTTCCTTGGCACCTGGTTGAATCCGGTAGAATATTCCCGCCAGTATGCTGCCGGTCGCAAGGTGGCTGCCGGCCAGCTCAAAATGAGCAAGCACATCCAGTTCGAGAGCGTTCTGAGCCTCACGGGCGCCAATGCTGACGAGCGTTTTATCCACCGCCCCACCGAAACCGGCGCAGTTGCCATCGCCCTGTTGGCAGGGCTGGGTGGAGCCATCCAGGCTCCCGCCCTGAAGGATGAGCGTCTGAAGAAAGGCATCGCTGCTACCGTGGCCGCTCTGAAGGCCGCCAATGGCAAGGCCCTGGTGGTCTCTGGTAGCAACAATCCCGATGTTCAGGTGATCGTGAATGCCATCAACGAGCTGGTAGGCGCCAACGGCACTACCGTTGACTGGTCTTCGAACCTGCAGACAAGGAAAGGAAGTGATAAGGCTATGGCCGACCTCGTTCAGGACATGAACGATGGCAAGATCGGCACACTCCTGATTCATGGCGTCAACCCGGCCTACGATTATTTCGACGCCAAGAAATTTGAATCCGGGCTGAAGAAAGTGCCGGTCACGGTTTCTTTCAATGACCGTGAAGATGAGACTACAGTTCTCTGCAAGTATGCCATTCCCGACCATCATTTCCTGGAGAGCTGGGGTGATGCCGAGGTGAAGTCCGGTTATATCAGTTTCATCCAGCCTACCATCGCTCCGCTTTTCAAGACCCGTGCCTTCCAGACTTCCCTATTGAAGTGGAGCGGAAATGACACCGAATACGGAGAATATGTAAAAGCTTACTGGATCAAGACCCTGGGAAGCCAGGATGCATGGGATAAGGCCCTGCAGGACGGTGTCATCGAGAAACCCCAGGCAACTTCAGCATCAGCTTACAATGGTGCTGCTGTAGCGGACGCAGCCTCGAAACTGGCTTCCGCCAAGATAAGTGACAAAACTGAGCTCGTCGTCTATTCCAAAGTGTCCATGGGCAGTGGCAAGAGTGCCAACAACCCCTGGTTGCAGGAAATGCCTGATCCGATCACGAAGGCCACCTGGGATAACTACGCGATCATTTCCTTTGCCATGGCCAAGGAACTCGGCATTTCAGTGGATGACAACTACGAGGTGGAGACCTTCAAACCTGTCATCAAGGTGAAGGCCGCCGGTCGCGAAATGTCCCTTCCGATCCTGGTGATCCCCGGCATGCATCCCGGCGTCATTGCGATCGCCGTAGGTTACGGCCGGAGTGAAAAGACAGGTCGCGCCGCTGCCAATATTGGACAAAATGTCTTCCCGCTGGTCGGTTTCAATGGTACCACATTCGACTACCACCGAACCGATGTAACAGTCGAGAAGACTTCCGAGACTTACGATATCGCCTACACCCAGACCCACAATCAATATGAGGGCCGCAAAGAGGTCGTCCGCGAGTACTCCCTGACGGAATTCAGCAAGAAGCCCGGTGTGCTCTCCGATGAGCGTCACAAACTTGCTGAAGACTACGCTAAGAACACGGGAGACTATCGTGTGGAAGCAACCCTCTATCCCGACTTCCCGTATCCGGGACCGAAATGGGGTATGAGCATAGATCTGAACAGCTGCACGGGTTGCGGCGCCTGCACCATCGCCTGTACGGCTGAAAACAACGTACCGGTGGTTGGCAAAAGCGAAGTGATGCGTGCGCATGAGATGCATTGGCTGCGCATCGATCGATATTTCGCAACCTATCGCGACGACTCCGGTGGTGATGACCTCGACAACCTGAACGTTGTCTTCATGCCGATGCTCTGTCAGCATTGCGACAATGCTCCCTGCGAGAATGTATGTCCGGTGAATGCCACCAACCATAGCAGCGAGGGTCTCAACCAAATGACCTACAACCGTTGCATCGGAACACGTTACTGTGCGAACAACTGTCCTTATAAGGTACGTCGCTTCAACTGGGCCGACTATACCGGTGCGGACAGCTTTGCCGACAACCAGCAGGGTATCGGACTTTCCGATGCCGTGCATCAAATGAATGACGACCTCACGCGCATGGTGTTGAATCCGGATGTTACCGTCCGTTCGCGCGGTGTGATCGAGAAGTGCTCATTCTGCGTGCAACGTCTGCAGGAAGGTAAACTCAAAGCCAAGAAAGAGAATCGTCCGCTGGAAACGGGAGCAGATGGCAAATGGGATATCAAGACGGCTTGTCAGCAAGCTTGTCCGACCAATGCCATTGTTTTCGGCAATGTCAATGACAAGAAGAGCCCGATTTCGAAGATCCGCAATGAGGAGCAAAAAGATCGTCTCTTCTACTCCCTGGAGCAGATCCACGTGCTGCCCAATGTGAGCTACCTGGCCAAGATCCGGAATACAGACCGCCATGTGGGTGTTGCAGACCATGCGCACCATGAAGCTGCCGGTGCTGCCGCCCCCGGGGAACATGCCACGCCTGCACACTGACAAACAGGTGAAGGGAAAGACGAAACAATTAGCGAAGAACGTCCTGTAAATAACTGACAAATGAGCTTGATCAAGTACGAATCCCAGGTCAGGGAACCATTGGTGGATGGGCACAAGACCTACCATGATGTGACGGAGGATATCTGCCACACAATCGAGGCGAAGCCCACCAGACTCTGGTACATCGGATTCTATATCTCCGTGGCGCTGCTGATGTTTGGTGTCTTCTCGGTCTATCGTGAAGTAACTTACGGTATCGGCCAGTGGAACCTGGGCAGGACCATCGGATGGGGCTGGGATATCACCAACTTCGTATGGTGGGTCGGTATCGGTCACGCCGGTACCCTCATTTCCGCGATCCTGCTGCTGTTCCGTCAGCGCTGGAGGACGGGTGTGAACCGTGCAGCGGAGGCCATGACCATCTTCGCTGTAATATGTGCCGGGCAATTCCCGATCTTCCACATGGGCCGCGTCTGGATGGCATTCTTTACCCTGCCTTATCCGAACACACGCGGTCCCCTCTGGCCGAACTTCAACTCGCCGTTGATGTGGGACGTATTCGCGATCTCCACCTACTTCACCGTTTCTCTGTTGTTCTGGTATGCGGGCCTGTTACCTGATATGGCGACCATCCGTGACCGCGCCAAGACGAAGTTCAGGAAAATGATGTACGGCGTGGCTGCTTTTGGCTGGACGGGCAGTACCAAACACTGGCAGCGGCATGAGAGCCTTTCGCTGGTGCTTGCGGGTCTCTCCACACCACTGGTACTTTCTGTGCACACGATCGTATCCTTTGACTTTGCTACATCGATCATCCCTGGCTGGCATACTACGATCTTCCCGCCTTATTTCGTGGCCGGTGCCATCTTCTCAGGCTTCGCCATGGTGCAGACCCTGATGCTGGTCATGCGTAAGGTCATGGGCCTTGAGCAATATATCACACTCAGTCACATCGAAGTGATGAACAAAGTGATCGTATTGACCGGATCGATCGTAGGTTGCGCTTATCTTACCGAACTCTTCATGGCCTGGTATAGCATGGTGCCCTACGAACAAGACCACTTCTTTAAGTACAGGATCGCCGGTCCTTACGGATGGAGCTATTGGCTGATGATGACTTGTAACGTAATTTCTCCTCAGCTCTTCTGGTTCAGAAAGCTTCGCCGAAACATCACCTTTACGTTCGTTATGAGCATCGTGGTGAATATCGGTATGTGGTTCGAGCGATTTGTGATCATTGTAACCTCGATCTACCGTGACTATCTGCCTTCTTCGTGGTCGCTCTACTATCGCCCGAGTATCTGGGAGATCGGATTCTACCTGGGTACTTTCGGTTTGTTCTTCACTTGTTTCTTCCTTTTCGCCAAATACTTCCCGGTCATAGCGATCGCTGAGATCAAGCATGTACTCAAGACCTCCGGTGAAAGCTACAAGGGTGAGATGACGGGGATCGAGCGGATGACGGACGAGCAATTATACGCGGACGCTCATCATCACGATGACGATCATCACGCAGCGGACGTCAAGGTGGCACACAACTAAGCATTAAAACGAAAAATAGTAGGAATGGCACTCAAGAAATTTGTGGTCGGCTGCTTTGATGAAGAAAAGGTACTTTTCCCGGCCGTTGACAAAGTGCGTCATGCCGGATATAAGATCCACGACATATACACTCCCTTTCCTGTTCATGGTCTGGACAAGGCCATGGGACTGCGTGATACGAGTCTTCACACGGCAGGCTTTATTTATGGACTGACCGGTACCACTACTGCGGTGACCTTCATGAGCTGGGTCTTCACCAAGGATTGGCCGATGAACATCGGTGGTAAGCCACATTTCGCACTGCCGGCGTGGATTCCCATCACCTTCGAGCTGACCGTACTCATGGCAGCCGTGGGCATGGTACTGACTTTCTGTTACATCTGCCAGCTGGCTCCTTTCATCAAGAAGCATCACTTCCACGCCCGCGCCACGGATGATCTGTTCGTCATGGTCATCGAGTGTACCGACAAGACGGATGAAGCGGCGCTCAGTGCATACCTCGACAGCGTGGGTGCCAAGGAGATCAACACGCAAGTGGCGGAAGATGGTTGGTGGATCGGACGTTACGATCGGGAACAGAAGCTCTACAATGAACCCACCATCGCCTAATCAGAACAGAACCAATGACGATGAAAAATATATCCATCATATCAACCCTGCTGCTTGCCGTGATCGTCGTATCCGTGGGCTGCAGCGACGTAAAGCGCAAACCCGGGAAAGCGTATATGCCGGACATGGCCTACAGCCGTGCTTATGAGACCTATTCCACCAATCCTGTATTCGTGGATGGCCAGACAAACCGTCAGCCGGTCACCGGTACGGTGAAGCGTGGTGAGACATTCGTTTATCATCTGGCCATGGACAAGACCGGAGATACGACCAATTATTATGCATCCCGTGCCACCCGCAATCCATTGTCTGCGCTGGATGAAACTCAGATGAAAGAAGCAGAGCGTCTCTACCTGATCAACTGCGGCATCTGCCATGGACCGAAACTCGATGGCAACGGACCGCTGTGGAAGGATGGTGACGGTCCCTATCCTTCGAAGCCTGCCACGTTGGTGGGTGACTCAAAGTATGAGCAAATGCCCGAAGGACAGATGTTCTACTCCATCACTTACGGAAAGAACCTGATGGGCGGTTATGCCTCTCAGCTGGATGCCAGGCAGCGCTGGATGGTGATCCACTACATCAAAGCGAAGCAGAACAAGCTACAGCCTGCTGTAGCCTCTGCCCCCAAGGCAGACAGCAGTGCAGTGAAACCCTAGTGCAGGAAGGCATAACGTAATAAGAACTTTTCAACTAGAACCCGATGATCAAGCAACAATTTGAAATGCCGGCAGGTTACAAAAAGTGGACGAATGCTCTTCTGGGCATCGGTGCACTCGTGCTCGTGCTGGGTTTCATTTTCCTTGGGATGAGTAAGGATGAACATGCGCAAACCAGATTCTGGGCTGTGCTCCTCCAGAACAGCACTTTCTTTCTGCTGGTGGTGAATGCAAGTATGTTCTTCGTGTGTGTTACCACTTTGGCCATGGGTGGCTGGCAGATGGCTTTCCGCCGGGTGCCTGAAGCCATCTCTACCCTCGTTCCTGTTTTTTCCGTGATCGCCCTGCTGGTATTTCTCGGCATCATTTTCGGTCACCAGCATCACATTTATCACTGGCTCGACAAGGAACACGTTGAACACGATCCCGTGCTGAAGGGTAAGAGCGGATTCCTGAATCCCACTTTCTTTCTGCTATGGACCATCCTGACCCTGGCCGTTTGGTCCTGGGTTGGTCATAAGATGCGCCAGCTGAGTAAGCGCGCCGATGAACCCTTCAGCGCAGAAGAGGCCAAGTCCTATATGTGGACCAACAGCGTATGGGCGTCTGTATTCACCGTATTCTTCGGCTTGACTGTTGCCTCGACCATTCCCTGGTTCTGGCTGATGAGCATCGATGCCCACTGGTTCTCGACCATGTACAGCTGGTACACTTTCGCGAGCACTTTCGTATCAGGGATGTCACTGATCGCCATCTATGTGGTATACCTCAAAAATCAGGACTATCTCGAATATGTAAGTGAGGAACACCTTCATGACCTGGGTAAGTTCATGTTTGCTTTTTCCGTGTTCTGGACCTATCTCTGGTATTCTCAGTTCATGCTGATCTGGTACGCCAATATCCCCGAAGAGACCATCTATTTCAAGCCGAGGATGCAAGGTCCTTACCGAGTCATCTTCTTCCTGAATCTGATCATGAACTTCGTACTCCCGTTCTTGTTATTGATCCGTCGTGGTGCGAAGCGAAACTATACGACCATGGCTGTCCTCGCCGTTCTGATCATCTTAGGCCACTGGCTGGACTTCTACCAAATGGTGATGCCCGGAACGCTCGGTGAACACTACAGTCTGGGATGGTTTGAATTCGGTATCCTTGCCTTCTTTGCCGGATTGATCATGTTCTTTGTTGGCAGGTCACTGGAAAAGGCCCCCCTTCTTTCCAAACATCATCCGCTGCTTAAGGAATCCATTATTCACCATACCTGAAGAAGTCCAAAAGCTAGACAAACAGAAACCTTATCATACATACAATCATGACGACATTTTTCATTGTGGCGATTCTGGTGCTGGCCTTTATTCTGGTCTTCCAGATCTCCAAAGCCAGCGAATATGTCTCCGTGCTGAAGGGAGAGGATAAGACTTTCAAGCAGAACAACCGGATCAATGCCTTCCTGTTCATTGCCTTCCTTGTGCTTGGACTGGGCGGTGCCTGGTGGTGCAACGAGGCTTTCTATGACCGGACTTTGCTGGCGCAACCTGCCGCTTCCGACCATGGAGAAAAGATCGATACCATGCTTTGGCTGACCCTGGCCGTGACGGGCCTGGTGTTCTTCATTACGCAGATCGCGCTCTTCTGGTTTGCGTTCAAGTATCAGTATACCGAAAAACGCAAGGCCTTTTACTTCGCGCACAGTAACAAGCTGGAGCTGATCTGGACCGTTGTACCGGCCATTTTTCTTACCGTGCTGGTAGGTATGGGACTGTTTTATTGGTTCAATATCACGAGTGACGCCCCTAAGGACGCGCAGATCGTAGAGATCACGGGCAAGCAATTCAACTGGATGATGCGTTACC
>CANHUK010000031.1 GCA_947463755.1 Chitinophagaceae bacterium | reverse complement strand
CTATGGAGGCCTTAGGATGACAGCCGACAAGTGCTTGTTTTATTGAAAAAACAAACAAGAGAAACCCACCCAGCACATTGTCATTCCGAGCGGAGCGAGGAACCTTGCCTTTTTACATACTGAATCATTGTAACATTTTACCGCTTCATTCCTACTATACCTTCAAAGGCAAGGTTCCTCGGAGGCCTCGGAATGACAGTGCGGGGGGAGGGGAGGTCCTTCGCTGCGCTCGGAATGACAGTTAGGGGGGCGTAGGTTTTTTTTTAAATGCAAACATAGGATGACAGCGCGGGCATGTTCTATGTAAAAAAACAATGGATGACAAAAAAGTTTTTTGTACATGTACAGTCCGCCCAACTTTCTCATCCTGAGGCCGACCTCAATTATTTAATCGACCTATAAAGTTGGCCGAAGGACCTTGTATTCCTTCACGTCATTGCGGTAATGCTTTCACCGAAAAGTTGCGAGGCCGCGAAGTACAGCCAGTACAAGATCCTTCGGAAGCCTCCGTATGAAAATGTTGTTTTTTTGTAAGCTTCTAACATGATGAGTAGATGGGGGAAAAATAAAGAACCTTGAATTTTATTTTGAGGGAAATCACCATGTTTCTCAAGCTTGAGATATGTATCCGCCGAATGTCCCTTGGTACATTTGTATTCAAATCAAGGCAAAATATGGTACCATTCAATTCTGTAGCGCACTGGTTGTATCAATGTACGATGCGCACCGAACAGACCTATTCCGGGGGATTGCATATCTGGGGAAACTACCAGGCCGGCTACCATCAGTTGATCGCCAAGGGTGGGATGCCCGGTTTCTTCAATGCGGATCATCTCTGGTTTGAATTCAATATCAATCTGATGGCGAAATATATATATACCTATCATCGGTCGATGCGGGTATATGTCATTCAACAGGTAGCGCAATATGTCAGTTCCGTTAATCACCTTCCATTCAAGATCTTGTTTGGAAACAAAAGCGGATGGGTGCCCCAGATCCTCCCCATCAGGTATCTGACGGATTTTAAGGACAAGGAAAACCAGCTTGAATGGTATCGTCAACGGTCGGTAGACGAGATGGGGGAGGTGGTGCAAGACTTCATCAACTTCTCAGACTGGATCAGTAACGCCATACCCGGGGGGCGTTTACCGCTGACTTCCGAGTTACGCAGACATATACTTCAAGGATCTTTTGACCGCGAATTGCTTTCTCCAGAAGCACCGCTGTCATCATTATACCTGTCCACCCTCAAATCAACATTAGCCAAAGCATGAAACATCTTCATCAATTTGTAGCGGCTCAATTTCCTAAATCTGAGCCCGATCGCTACCCCAAATATCAAGGGAGCAATTTCTGGTTGGCATTACGCGGAAAGCGTATATTGTTCCATCCAAGCTGTGGTATGGATGACAGTCCTGTATTGTATTTTCACCGCGATTGGTTGCGTGCTTTGTCCGATGATGGTCCGGAAGTCATCATTCGAACCGATGGAATGCCCTATCAAAGTATATTCTCCCAATACGATCGTTTTCAATCCACCCTTTTATTGAATGTTGAGATCCCGGGTGGTGTTTCCGGGAAGCGATCACTTTACATTCATGAAACATTGGTCATGGGGCGGCGATTGATCGTGATCGAGTTGTACGGACTCCTCAATGAGGATGTACTTCGATGTTTTCTCGAGGATGGTACTGAAGTCAGATATCTTTACAGTGTTTGTGATGGTATCATGAGCGGTATGGGAGCTGTCAATCCCGAGGGTATACCCACCTTATACTATACATATTTCTTCAGCCAACTACGCACCCGTTACCAGATCAGCGAATATCTACGTAACGATGTCACATCAGGACGGTCCATGGATGAGCGCCATAACGAGTGGATGTCACATATCAGAAAGTTTGCGTCCATGATCCGTCGCCACGGAGTTCGGCAATCAATCATTTCAGGACTCAATGGTCGGTGGTGCATTCCAGATGGTTATCGATTCATCACATTGAATGAAGACCGTAAAACAGAATTTTCAGTGCAAGGAGGTTTCATTCCGATCGGGATGCTGATCAATGATGCGTCCTCTGAATTTGATCAGACATTAACCTAATCCCTTACTTTTAGCACTGATCAGCGTTCGATATGCTTCCCGGGGGAAGATGTCTTGGCCTTCGCTCCACGGGATCTTTCAAGAGGCGAGCCAGGGTGCAATCACCTTGGCGGATGATGGCCTCGATAGAACCCTTGGATCGCATTGTCATGCTGTCCGGGCGATGGCATCAATTGGGTGGTCATCTTCTCTATACGGAAAGGGCAGATCGCCCCGACACCTTCATGGCTTTAATGACGGTCATTGGTTCATCCTGAGCATCAGACTCCCCAATCTACTTTGGGTAAACTTTGATGTCAGATCAATATGTTGGGATCATGCTGCGATGGTTATGTCCATTGTTGAGATCATCCATTCCTGAGGATAGATCAGGAATTTCAACTGGCAGTCATTAGATAAAATTTAAAAAATCCTACCTTTTATATACGTATAACTCATAAAATGCCAAAGTATGCGTGAATTAGTAGCATCAAAGAACATCACATTTCTTTATTTACCCGATCATAATGACAAAGAATTTTTCAAACTCGTATGTCAAAAATTCGATTTTGGAAATATCATATCCGTGGATTTTGACTCGGATGTTGCCAGTCGGATCTTTGTAACCACTGATCAGCATGAATATATTATCAGACTATGGAATATCACAGAGAATGATTCCAACAAAACATTATCAATCAGGTACTCGATCTTTGAAGAATAGGGGTTCATCATATCTATCGTTAATATTAATTTATGAACTGATTTATACAAATCTTAACTCGATCTACATGATGAATATTTTACCTTCCGATTTCATTCAATTATTTATTTAGATCGGATCCACTTTATTATTCAAATATGCTTTTCTTCAGATCTGTCCTATTTCTTATTTTTTTCATGGTCCTTACTCTTCTTACTCAGGTCGGTGGGATCATCTGGCTGGCAGGATATTGGATCTTCCGTATAGATTTTTTTAAAAGATCTTTCAATAGATCTCAGCGCATCCTTTTTCAGACAGGGTGGTATCTTTTCATTTCTCTGTTGATCATTCCTTTTTTGGCGACTTTGTTCGGTCGTGTACCCATGCCGTTCGGTTTCAACGGGCCATTGAAACCCAGGACCCTGCTGACGGTCTTGTGCAACCGGCATTATGTGCGGCCGCAACTTCGGACCATCGTATCGGAGCAGGTGCAACGGTTAGCGGATACGCATGATGGATTGCATATCAATTATCTGGATGCCAACTTTCCTTTTTCATTGGCATTACCCTTCGGATATTTTCGCAAGGGCTTTCCATTGCTGCCACATTTGTCGCACAATGACGGTAGAAAGTTGGATATCGCCTTCGTTTATCGTGATGCAGCCACCGGGAAATTGAGCAACGGGACCCCTTCCGCCATTGGATATGGCATTTCCGAGGAACCGCTGCCGGGAGAATATGATCGTCCCAAAGCCTGCCGCGGATCCGCCTCCTACAGTTTCATCCACGACCACTGGCCACAGGGTGCAAAAGCAGATCATCGCTTCGATCCCGTCATTACGCGTCAGATGATCAATGGTTTTGCGCGCGACGAACGCATCTCAAAGGTCTTATTGGAGCCTCATCTCACGCAGCGGTTAAAGCTCGTTTCTCCTAAGATCAAACCCGTCCAATGTGGATCTGTACGACATGACGATCATGTCCATATACAACTTTGACGGCTTTTGATGGTGTTGATCTGAAGTGCTGCGATCATCTTTTGTTTTCGAGAAATTTGTCCACCATCATCTCCACATGTTCGCGGCGGACAAGCGTGCTGATCCATTCAGCAGGGATGTCGTCCAGTCCGTAGTAGGCGCCGGCGAGCGCTCCGGTTACGGCGGCCGTTGTGTCGGTGTCATTACCCAGGTTCACGGCGGCCAATACGGCAGACCTGTAATCTGTCGATCGGAGCAGGCACCAGAGGGAGGCTTCAAGGGTGTGTACGACAAACCCACTCGATTGGATCTCCGACTCGGGCAGTTCGCTGAAGCGCGGGTGTTTGATCCGGCCGATCACTTCATTGCATTGTTGTGGCGTGGCCGACAGCCAGGTCCGCGCCATCCATTCGAATTGTTCCAGCATATTGGCGAGGGCCTCTGTGGGCGTTGCGCCATCCAGCAATTTCACGAAGATCTCCTGCCAGGCCATGCAACTGATCTGTGCCAGCGGAGCCCGGTGGGTGATGCCATTCTGTTCGAGCATGTGATGCCGGCCATCCGGCATGTTGCGGAATGCGTAGGGTGCGATGCGCATGAGGGTGCCATTGCCGGCGGCCATGGGATCATCGAGGCCGGACACGCGAGGATCGATCCCGGAGATGCAGCGTTCCAGTGCTGTCCGCGTGGTGATGCCGATGTCGAAGCATTCGTCGTGCGGGGTCATGTACCCGTCGGTGTACCATCGCACGAAGCGATCCGCGAGGGTGTTCACATTCCCGCGCAGGATCTCGTTTTCCATGATGCAGAGCATCATCGAACTGTCATCACTCCAGGTGCCGGGCGGCTGGCTGTAGGTGCCATATCCGGTCATGCCGGTCGCCGGGTTAGCGGTCATCATCGATCTCGGCTGAAACTCATAGGGAACCCCGAGGGCATCCCCGACGATGTGTCCCATCAGGGCACCCTTTTCGCGCTGGTGTTTTTCCGGCATGTGTTGATTTTTGTGCAAATAACATCGGTCACTCAGCAATCTATTTGCAGGGTGATCGATGATGATCTAACATGAACGAAGGCGCAAGGGGATTCTCCCATGCGCCTTCATTCATTTGTGAGCTTTAATTTATGCCCGGTCAGTATTTCACGAACACGCCATTATCGTTGCGCCACTGTAAATTATAGAAACGATTGTCCGTTACGAGGTCCTGATCACCATCGCCGTCGGTGTCGATGAGGCGGAGCCAGTCGACCCAGAACCAGCTGAGTTGCGGGTGACTTGTCTGTGGATTACCATTGATCAGGGTGGAGCTTCTGTCTGTAAAGGTGTTGCCGGCTTCCTGCACCAGTAGCTGGATCCGCAATCCATGGAAGTTTTGCTGGCTGCCCGTTCCATCTCCCTGGCGGTTCAGCAGGATATCCTGTTTTCCATCCTTGTTGACATCCATGATGAGGATGTCGATCGCCACGCCCCAGCCGGCGACCTTCGGAATGGTAAAGGACCTGGCCTTGGTGTACTTACCCGTGTGATCGCCCCAGAGGACGATGGAGTTCGCACCTTCATGTTCATGGCCGGTAGTGACCAGATCCAGATAGCCATCGGCATTGAGGTCGTACAGTTCTGAGGTGAAATAATTCAGGTTTGCGATGTCCGACGGGAAGATGCTGTTGTCGTATGTAAAGACGCCGCTGCCATTATTCAGGAGAAACCTGCAGTTCTTTGTGTCCGTGAAGAACAGGTCGAGATCCCCATCATTGTCGATGTCGCCGGAACATACGGAATGATAGAATCCAATGGGGAGGATGTCGGTTTTGCTAAAGATCCCGTTGTTATTTTTCAGCAGGATCGAGTTTTCGCCGGGGAAGGGCGGGGCGTCAAATCCGTGACCCGCCATCACCACGTCCATCCAGCCGTTCTTGTCGTAGTCGCCCAGGATGGCTTTGCGCGGGTGGACAAGTCCGGGTACGCCCCCGGTGAATTTTGTGCCTGACACATCCACAAAGGTGCTGCTGCGATTTTCGAGATAGTTCACCGGATTGGGTGTGTTCAGTAGTTTATTATTGACCCAGTCGTAACTCAAATTGCCCATGATCAGATCCTCATCCCCATCCTTATCGAAATCATGGAACGCGCGTGCCAGGTAGCTTCCGGGGCCATAGCGCAAGCTTTGCGGAACGGTGGTGCCATAGTTTACCCAGGTCTTTGCCTGCGTGCGGAGTGCATAGGATGTGGTGGCGTTCACCGTCATGTTCGGGGCGTTGCCCGTGGTCTTCAATTCCACGGTGTAGGCTGTTTTCGATTTATCCTCTGCTTCCACGTCGAGCGTGAGTTTTGATGCGTAAGAAGCCGAAGTGACCCCGCTGACTTGTTTGACCCCGGCAATGTACACGGTGGCTTTATCGGATACGGTGAATGTGGCCTTGAGATCGCGGGCGGTCATCGAGGCCAGGGTTTCCAGTACGATGGCATTGCCGGTGATCGTTCCGATGAGGTCTGATTCCAGCGCCGGGTTGTCTTTCTTCAGCAGCGAAAAGGCGGTGATCTTTTTTTCCGAAGAGAGCACCACCGGTGGCGGCGTCGGTGCAGGGGCGGGTTCATCTTTCTTGCAGCCTGCAAATAACAGGATAGAGATCCCGCAGTATGCCAGGCAAGAAGGCATGTGTTTATGCATGAGTGTTGAATTTAGTGCACAAATGATGTGCATGCTAAAATTACCCTTGCATGATATGGTGGACAATACCTCCTAAAGCGTATTTGGGAAGGAACTTTTATTTATTTTTCATTGCTACGGGCACCCTCAATCCCACACCCGTGTGACATGTCCGCTGAACGGATCGAACTCTACCTGTCTTCCCAGGATCCATCGGCCTTTGGCAACGACAAGACTGTGATGTTCTCCTGTTGAACCATCAGGTTTTTCGTGTACCAGGAGGCCATCATCATCGAGGATGATGTCGTTCTCTGAAAATCGGTTGTCATTTTCAATACGTCCATAAAGGGTGTGCTGGTGGATGCCCTCGCCGACGAGTAGCACGCGCTTTTCGCTGTACTTTGTGTTATTCATATTTATCTCTTGTTTTTTTTATCAACTTTCGGATCTTAACAGGTTCCTGTATTCTTCTCCCGTGAGATGTCTGGTGCCTTCCATCGATGGGTTGATGACAGGGCGCATCAGGATGCAATCGCCTTGCCGGATGATGGCTTCGATCGAGCCCTTTGCCAATTGGGTTGTGAAGGTCCAGGCGATGGCTTCGATGGGATCCACCAGTCTTTCGATCTGCCAATGGCCGATATCGTCCAGTTCCTGACGGGTTACATCCGGGTGATTGGTTCGATGGACCTGTCGGAGATCCACCCACAGGATGTATTCTTTTCCGGTGGACGTACATCTGCATTTCACGAAGTGGTGGTTGCGCGGTTTGTTCCAATGTGAATTCAGCAGCCGGTTTGTTTCTTCCGTGAGATCTCCGAACAGGCTGGTCCAGCGTACACGGTGCAGGGAGTAGGTGTCTGAAAATCTCCGCTCCTGTAATGCTCCGTTGGCATCTACCCAGGTTGTTACTTTTTCCAGTGTTTCCGATTTGATCATCTTTGACTCCACTTCCTCCAGCAGGCGTTCGATGCCTAGGAAGGAGATGGCTGTATGACGCCGGTCAACGTCGCGGATCAGCGATGCGATCTCTTTGAATGTCAGGGGTGTCAAGGCTTCCCAGGCTTCCTGCCATTGAGGGAATGGACAGGTTTCGTTTCGGAGTTTCAGGATGCGCAGTCCTGTCTCTCCCGGGAAGGATTGTCCGTTGATGACCACCCTCGCGGGCAACGCCACCCCGGAAGGCAGCATTTCCGGATGTGTTCCCGGCAGCACGAAACCATCTGCTGACCATAATTGGGCTCCGGGATCCCTTTCGATCAACCATTGCTCTTCTGGTTGTTTTTTTATATCGTTCGAGATCCTGATCTCCACCTTGATGCGGTCACCGGTTTTCCGTTTGAAAGGCCAGAGGCTGTGGTTGTTTTCATGGTCGTGGGCGATACCGATGCTCCAGTCGTGGGCGGGCGGGAAATAATCCGCCGCTTGTGTTTTCGCTTCCGGTTTCTCCTGCTGTCTTTTCCGTTCAAGGAATTTTTCCATCGCCCACATGGGATCCCTTATGGCCTTTTCGGCATCCTTCCTCATCTGAAAGGCGTTCATCTCTACGATCCGGTCGATGCGTCGGATGAGTTGAGCCAGGATCCGCTCATCCTCCCTGGAGAAGGCATGGTCGGCATTCATCGAACATCGCAGTGATCGAATTCCATCACGTCGTTGACAGGTTAAACTGAAAAAGTGGTCGCGGATGAGCTTCATTTCTGTCTCACTGCTCGGAATATCTATCTTCCGGCTGGGTGGTTCACCATAATAACTGATCCTATGACCTGCGCCTGTAAACATGTGTTGAGGTTTATGATGATCGATATACTTTCGTATTGATGTCATATCCGTGTATTCGAATATCCATCCCAAGGACGTCCATCCGACCAGATATAATGGTATCCCCCGGTGCCGTCGGTGTTGGGTAACTTGATCCGTTGGGGCGGCGGTGTCCAGCTGATGAGTGATTCCATCGTCTGCACCTGCAGTAACGGGTGGTTGTATGCCGCTACCGGATTGTGGCCGAGCAGTCGTCCATAGTCGTGTCGGACGGCATCGAACAATGCTTTTTCTTCCAGATGGATATGGCAACGCAGGGCTTCGGTGAAGCAGCGGTTAGACTCTTCGATGACCTCATCTGATACAGGTGCGTTCAACAGGAAGGTTTCACTCTGTTCTGAGATGAACATGCCGGTGCTGAATCCGGGAAGTCCGAGCCGGCGTGCACCAATATCGGCGTTGCACCAGATCATCAGGGTATTGCGTTTATTGCGCAGGATATCCTTTGTATGATCAAGGTTGACGATCAGTCCGATGTGGTCGCCCCGCATGCCGATGGCATAGAGTCCCCATGGGCAGCCATGCCCCATCATGATGACCCGGTCGTGACGATCCATCTCCCTGGCCACTTCATGATGATCCAGTCCTTCGGTGACGACGGTCGTGTTGGTCAGGTCCTGATAAACGGGCTTGAGGAAGTCAGTACTGCGGTCGGAGGGGTGGATGACAAGTGTCTTCATGGTGGTGTTTTTCGAAAGTAAAGGTCGGTCGGAAATCCGGAGGAGGGATCTTTTCTCAAGCTTGAGGAAAGACTGATCCGGAGGAATCAAAGCGGGATGAACCCACATCCGATGTCTGGCGGGATCGGGTGCAAATGTATCCTGTTTATTTCACTTGCTTATATTCATATCTGTAAGTAACCGTTAAAATAAATATAAATGATCGGATATTGCCCTTGATATGATCTCACCGGATCTTTCGATCTGTGCCATTCATATCTGTAGAGGTATTCATCCTCTGATCTGTCCTCCATTTTTATGTATTTTATGAACATGACCTTCCATTCCCGGGAAGGTGGGATGATCTGCTGAGCGGGATGGGTGGGCCGTGCGGATACATCTTAAATAATGATCATTTAGATCCGATCGCATCTAATTGGCGCCGGAGCACACGGGGCGACTTTTGCTGAAACCGACCGGATGAAACCTCTCCCATGTCCGTTGGTCCGGAAAGATGATCATCTCAAATGTCGGTTACAAGTGTTTTTCAAGGATCGGCTGCGATGGGTTCTGTCACCTGGCGGTTTCGTTGAATGTCGCCCCGCGATTTTTCGCCCAGGCTCCGTTGCAATGGCGCTCCTCCCACCAAAATTTCATATATTCATGTCGTAGCCCTCATCCAAAACCAACGATATGCGCTTGCCCTGGAAGATCCTTGCCACCACCCTCGCCCTGGCCGGCATCATTTTCCTCGCCTCCACCTTCTGGAACAAATCATCAGGGGGTTACCTCGCATCCGACCATCTCCCTGATTCTGTCAGTTATAATTTCGATATCCGGCCGATCTTGTCAGACAAATGT
>CANHUK010000030.1 GCA_947463755.1 Chitinophagaceae bacterium | reverse complement strand
AATTTCCAGCAGGGTACTTGCTATGATGCGTACCGATATTTTGGAAATAAACAGCTGGAAGTGCGGGGCGTGTGGGGAACGTATTTCGCGGTCTGGGCTCCGAATGCTACCAATGTTTCCGTTACCGGTAACTTCAATCACTGGGATCCGGAAGCGCATCCGTTGTTTGTAAGACTCGATCAGAGCGGTATCTGGGAAGGATTCATTCCACATGTCGAAAGGGGAGAGGTATATAAATATCATATCCATGGTTTCGAAGGCCGGCAGCTCGACAAGGGAGATCCCTACGCGCACTATTGGGAACTGAGACCCGGCACGGCATCCATCACCTGGAACTTTGATTATACCTGGAAGGACGATCAGTGGATGTCGGTCAGAAAAAAGCACAACGCCCTGAAGGCTCCTTTTTCTGTTTATGAGGTTCATCTCGCCAGCTGGATGCGTCCGGACAGGAACGATGAGGAAAGTTACCTCAGCTACAACGACTTGTCGGAAAAACTGGTAGCCTATGTAAAGGATATGGGTTTCACGCATGTCGAACTCATGCCGGTGATGGAATATCCATTTGACGGCAGCTGGGGATATCAGGGAACCGGGTACTATGCACCTACCGCCCGTTTTGGTCATCCGGAAGCCTTCATGCATCTGGTGGACCGCTTTCACCAGGAAGGCATAGGTGTCATCCTCGACTGGGTTCCATCCCACTTTCCGTATGATGCCCATGGCCTGTTCATGTTCGATGGTACGCACACGTATGAGTATGCCGACATGCGCAAGGGCTACCACCCGGATTGGAACAGCTATGTTTTCAATTACGCACGTGGAGAAGTCAGGTCATTCCTGATCAGCAACGCCCGCTTTTGGTTTGATGCTTTTCATATCGATGGCATCCGGGTGGATGCGGTATCCTCGATGCTGAAACTGGATTATTCCAGGAAGCAGGGGGAATGGGAACCCAATGTCCATGGGGGCAATGGCAACCTCGAAGCCATCGCATTCATTCGCGACCTCAATGCCACCATCTATCGGGATTTCCCGGATGTACAAACGATCGCGGAGGAAGCCACAGACTGGCCCGGCGTGTCCAGACCCACCTGGCAGGATGGACTGGGTTTCGGTATGAAATGGATGATGGGATGGATGCACGACACGCTGCGGTACTTCAAGCAGGATCCGCTCTACCGCAAATTCCAGCAGGATCAGTTCTGCTTCAGCATGATGTATTACTACGACGAAAACTTCATGCTACCGTTGAGCCACGACGAGGTCGTGCACGGAAAATCGCCCATGCTTTACAAGATGCCCGGAGACGAATGGCAGAAGTTCGCGAACCTCAGACTGCTCTACACATATATGTACACGCATCCGGGGGCAAAGCTTCTGTTCATGGGCAACGAGTTCGGTCAGACATCGGAATGGAACTACAAAAGCGACCTCGATTGGCATCTCCTGCAATACGACGGACACCGGAAAATGCAGGACTGCATCCGGGTCCTCAACCGGCTGTATCGCGACCTGCCCGCCCTGCATATCCGACAGTTCGAGGCGGATGGCTTTGAATGGGTAGACCTCAACCACCGGGAGGACTCGGTGATCATTTATAAACGCAGATCCTCTAAACCCTCCGAAGACCTATTGGTCATCCTGAATATGACACCCGTAGTACGCAACGATTGGAGGGTCAATGTTCGGGGCAAACGAAAATGGAAGGAGATCTTTAATTCAGCTGACCAGGCCTATTACGGCACGGGTGATGTGTACAATCCGATCGTCAGGACGGAAGTCGTCAAGGGAGATCGTTCTGCCATTGATCTCATTGTCAACCTGCCACCACTCGGCGCCATCATCCTCGGATAGATCCCTTCAAGACGCACTAACGTCAACGCATACCCTGACTTTCCAGCCACCGGACGGCCATGCCCGGCCATTGGTTCAGGACGGGATCTTTGGGGCCCATTCCGTAACCGTGACCTCCATGATCAAAGACGTGCAGACTGGCTTTGACGCCATTTTGCAGCAGGGCCTGATAGAATACAATGCCATTTTGCACCGGGACGGACTTGTCGTCACTTGAAAAGACAATGAAAGTGGGCGGTGTTTGGGAAGTGACCCGATTGTATGTGCTCAGGGAGTCTCTCAGCGCAGGGTTTGGCTCTTTTCCTGTCAGCATTTCTGCACTGTATTTATGCGCAAAACTGTCTTTCAGAGAGATGACCGGGTAGATCAAAATGGCGAAGGAAGGTCGGCTGCTGTATCTGGCCAGTGGATCACTGGCGGAGGGATCGGCTTCCAGGTGCATGGTGGCTCCCATGGAGGCGAGATGGCCGCCGGCAGAGAATCCAAGAATACCGGTTTTGTTCGGATCGACCCCGATGGCTGACGCTCTGGATTTAATGATCCGCATGGCGGTGGTTACATCCTCGTGTTGTGCAGGAAATCGACTTCCGGCCTGTTCCCCATCATTCAGCCGATACATGAGCACAAAAGCCTCGTAACCCATGCTATTAAAGAACGCTGCCACATCCTTGCCTTCATGGATCGCCGCCAGATTGGTATATCCTCCGCCCGGACAGATCAGGACGCAGGGCTTACCTGTGCGGTCTCCGGAGAGCGGATGGTGAACGAGATGAGGGGCATCAGTAAGTTTTTGGCGCCCCCAGATCCGTAGGCCCGTTTTTTCCGGATACAGCGGAATAATGGTTTGTGCGGAGGCTGTATTCATGATCATGAGGGTGGTTATGAACAGGAGACGATGAAACTTTATCATATCGGTATGTTGGGTTAAAGGTTCAATTTACATGCGTTCCGGAACCCGGATGCCCAGCAATTGCAGGGCAGAAGCGATCACCACCGACGTCATCTCACTCAGCCGTAGCCGCAGTTGACGCTTCTCTTCAGACTCGGCATTGGCGACCGAATGTTCGGCATAGAAGGAATTGAACTCCCGGGCCAGGTTGAAGGCATACACCCCGATCAGGGAGGGGTTCATCTCGTCCGCAGCCTGCCTGAGCACCATTCCGTATTGTTCCAGCATCACCAGCAGCGAACGTTCCAGTGGCATCAGTTCCACAGATCCGATCCCGATACCGGGTTCATGTTTGATCTTACGCAGGATAGAGCGGATCCGAGCGTAGGTGTACTGAACGAAGGGACCGGTGAATCCGTGAAATTCGATCGATTCCTCCGGATTGAAGATCATCTTTTTTTTCGGATCCACCCTCAGGAGATAAAATTTCAGCGCGCCCAGACCGAGGGTCTCGAACAGGGGCGACAGATCTGCTTCCGGGATATCGTTGACCTTGCCGAGGGTGCGGGTATGTTGCTCAGCCATGGACACCATCTCCGCAACCAGGTCGTCTGCATCAACAACGGTACCCTCCCGGCTTTTCATCTTTCCGGTCGGCAGTTCGACCATTCCATAGGAGAGATGATGGATGCCGTCTGCATACGGAAGACCGAGCTTCTGACAGATGAGGCGCAATACCTTCATGTGGTAGTTCTGCTCGTCGCCAATGACATAAATGCTCTGATCGATCCGATATTCCTCGAACTTGCGCATCGCCAGTCCGATATCCTGTGTGATGTATACCGAAGTGCCATCCTTTCTGAGCAGCAGTTTTTCATCAAGTCCGTCCGCCGTCAGATCGATCCATACACTACCATCCTCCTTTCGGAAAAAAACGCCCTTTTCCAGCCCGGCGGCCACGGCGTCCTTGCCGAGCAAATAGGTTTCGCTTTCGTAATAGGTCTTGTCGAAATGGCTGCCGATCTTCCGGTAGGTCTCATCAAAACCTTCATAGACCCACCCGTTCATCCGTTTCCACAGGTCCATCACCTCAGGATCGCCCTGCTCCCATTTGATCAGCATTTCCTGTGTGGCCTTAATGATCGGGGCTTCTTTTTCTGCCTGAGCCTTTTCCATACCATCCGCCACCAGTGCATCGACTTCCGCCTTGTAAGCGTCATTGAATTTCACATAGTAATCACCAACCAGGTGGTCGCCCTTCATACCGGTGGATGCAGGTGTGGCGCCGTTGGCAAAACGCTGCCAGGCGATCATGCTCTTGCAGATGTGAACGCCCCGGTCGTTGACGATGCAGGTGCGTACCACATCATAGCCGTTGGCCCGGAGGATCTCGGCGATGCTCCAGCCCAGGAAATTATTGCGCAGATGCCCCAGGTGCAAAGGCTTGTTGGTGTTGGGCGAACTGTACTCCACCATCACCGTCCGGTGCTTGGGCGCACCTTTACCGAAACAGATGTCATGGTGATGACGGGATAGCATATCGATCCAGTATGCATCTCGGATGGTGAGGTTCATGAAGCCCTTCACGAGGGTATGCGACGCGTAGAAGTCGGGGTGTGCCGATGTCAATGCCTCACCGATCTCCGCCGCCAATGCTTCGGGCGATTTTCTCAACGCTTTCACCAGAGAAAACAGCACAATGGTATAATCCCCCTCGAATTCCGGGCGGGTCTGGTTGACCTGAAACCCCGCGGAAACACCTTCCGCTCCATACAAATGATGTAAAGCCTCGGACACATCGGTCCTGATTCTGTCTATGATCAACATGCTTCAATGATTGCTGGTAAAGGTACGATTCGTACATTTATTAGACTATGAAGAGTAGCAAGACCCTGACGGCAGGATCGGTCATCATCACGATATTCCTCCTCATGACAGCCATTTATACCGACACCTTCGCACAGCGAAAAGCCTTTGATGCCCAAGGCCATCGCGGATGCCGGGGACTGATGCCGGAAAACACCATTGCCGCAATGTACAGGGCCATCGATCTCGGGGTGACGACTCTTGAGATGGATGTGGTCATCAGTGCTGACGGGAAAGTGATCGTATCTCATGATCCTTACATGAATGCAGACATTTCAACCGATCCGGAAGGCAGATACATTCAGCCGGGCGATCAGCGTAAATTTATCATCTACCGGATGACGGCCGCGGAATTACAGCGCTGGGATGTGGGTATGAAACCACACCCCAAGTTCCCCCGGCAGGAGAAGGTAAAAGCCGTTAAGCCCTTGCTATCCGACCTGATAGACTCCGTGGAGGCTTATGTCAGAAGAAAGGGAAAACCGGCCATACGATACAACATCGAGACCAAATGCAATCCCTCCACGGATAACGTGAATCATCCGGCCCCCGAGAAATTCATCTCCCTGCTGATGGGTGTGATCAAGGAAAAGACGATATCAAAAAGAGTAACGATCCAGTCTTTTGATATGAGAACGCTTCAGGTGCTCCACCGAACCTTTCCCCGCATCAAAGCGTCCTACCTGATCGATGCCGGTAATCGCTCCACTCCTGAGATGCTGTTGCAGGAACTGGGTTTCAAGCCATCTACCATCAGTCCCGCTTATCAACTGGTAACGGCAGATTATGTTCAGGCTTGCCACCAGCTGGGCATAAAGGTATTACCCTGGACAGTGAATGACCGGGAGACCATTCTCCGGCTCAAGAACCTCGGTGTGGATGGCATCATATCAGATTATCCTGACCTCTTTCTCTGATCATCCTCCGGGGAGCTCACCTTCCGGTTCACAAATCTATTACGCACTAACGGTCATGCATATCCTGGAAGTCACGAACCGACGATTGATCAGGAACTTCCTTGATGTATCGGAGCGCATCTATCAGGGAGATCCCCATTGGATACGTCCGCTCGACCAGGACATCGAGGCGGTATTTGATCCTGCCCGAAACCAGGCCCATGCTCATGGAGAGGCTGTGCGATGGGTTTTGTTCGACGACCATGGCTTGCCCGTTGGTCGCATTGCTGCCTTTGTCGACCGGCAGAGGAGAGGAGCTGCCGACAAATGTGTTGGTGGTTGTGGTTTCTTTGAATGCGTGCAGGATCCTGTGGCGGCGCGTATGCTGTTTAATGAGGCGGAGAAATGGCTGGCCGACCGGGGCATGAAATCAATGGAAGGTCCTGTCAATTTCGGAGAGAATCACATGTGGTGGGGACTGCTGGTCGAAGGATTCAGCCGACCATATTACGGGATGAATTATCATCCGCCCTACTATGAACAGTTGTTTCGAGATGCGGGTTTCGAGGTCGACTATGTTCAGATATCCAATCGGATCGAAGTGGCCAATGCGCTGCCTGAGCGTTTCGAACGGATAGCTGATTGGGTTTCCAAAAGACCCGGACACAGCTTCAGATGTTTTGATCCCGGACAGCTTACTTCATTTACGAACGACTTTGTAGAGATCTACAACGATGGTTGGGAGGATTTCGATCATTTCAAGCCGCTGAATGCCGACACCGTTCGTCAGGAGTTCGAGTCGATGCGGGCCGTCATGGATCCGGAATTGATCTGGTTTGCCTATGTGAACGATCAGCCGGCCGCTTTCCTGGTTGTACTGCCGGATGCAAATGAATTGATCGATGGACTTAATGGTCGGCTCGACTTAGGTGGTAAGCTCAGGTTTGGCTGGCATCGGCTCACCCGAAAACACAGGCGGATGCGTGCATTGATCATGGGTACACGTAAGCGTTACCGGCATATCGGGCTGGAGTCCGCGCTGTTCATCAAACTCCGCGATGCCGTGATACGAAAAGGTCACTATCGTGAACTCGAACTCTCATGGGTAGGTGATTTCAACAGTCAGATGCTGTCCATACACAAAGCGACAGGGGCTGTTCCGTCAAAAAGACACGTCACCATGATCCGGCATTTCAGGTAGCGGATGACCGTTCACCCAAAAACTTGGTCATTCTATGAGAAATGTCGGAATTTCGCAGAAACCGTCAGGTCGACCACATAATGACCCAGAGGATCGAACAATTCATAGACTTTTTTTACCCGCCCTTTTCGAGGTTCATGAACAGGATGACCTTCCGCTATGCGGCATGTGGTGGCGCGAACACCCTGTTCGACATCTTTTTATTCTTCATCTCATACAATTTTGTTTTTGATAAGCAGATCGTCAGACTGCCGTTCATCTCCATCAGTCCGTATATCGCGGCCTTCATGCTTTCCTTCTGCATCACATTCCCGATTGGATTCCTGCTGAACCGATACGTTGTTTTTCAGGGTTCTGTGATCGCCGGACGGATACAGTTCTTTAGATACGGGGTGACGGTAGTGGTCAGCCTTTTGTTGAACTATCTATTTCTGAAACTATTCGTGGAGTGGCTGGGACTTTTTCCGACGGTGGCCAAGATCCTGACAACATTCATCGTGGTCGGGTTCAGTTATCTCTCCCAATCTTATTTCACTTTCAAGGTGAAGTCATATCGCAGTCAATAGCAACCATGGAAACGCTCGACATGCTTATCATCGGTGCAGGTCCCATTGGTCTGGCCTGCGGCATCGCCTGTGAAAGGAACCATGTCAGTTATCGGATCGTCGAGAAGGGAACGCTGGTGAATTCCATCTACAACTATCCGCTGAACATGACCTTCTTTTCGACATCGGATCGCCTGGAGATCGGGGATGTACCTTTCATATCCCATCAACCGAAGCCTAACAGATCCGAGGCGCTCGAGTATTACCGGCGAGTGGCGATGCACTGGAGACTGAAGGTTTCGTTGTACGAATCTGTCAGATCTGTGCAGTCGGATGGTGAGTATTATGTAGTGACGAGCGACAAACATCAGTATCATGCCAGGGCCATCGTGGTGGCTTCCGGCTTTTATGATATACCCAATCTCATGGGGGTTTCCGGTGAGCAACTTCCCAAGGTGCATCACTATTATCGAGAAGCGCATCCCTATTTCGGCCAGAAGATCATTGTGGTGGGCGCGGCAAATTCTGCCGTAGATGTGGCCCTGGAAACCTGGAGAAAAGGGGCGGATGTGACCATGGTGGTCAGGGATCCTTCGATCAGAGAGTCTGTTAAATACTGGGTTCGTCCCGATATTGAAAATCGCATCCGGGATGGTGAGATCAAGGCCTGTTTTGAATCAGAAATCACGGATATCCGGGAGCACGAGGTGGAGATCCTCACACCGCATGGCATCATCACGCTGGAGAACGACTTTGTGCTGGCGATGACCGGCTATCTCCCGGATTTTTCCCTGTTGACGTCAATGGGTGTGGCGATCGGTGATGATCCCATGAAGACGCCGGTGCACGATCCCACTACGATGGAGACCAACATGCCGGGTATCTATCTCGCAGGGGTCATCTGCGGGGGACTGCGCACCAACAAGTGGTTCATCGAGAACTCCCGTGGACATGCCGATATGATCCTCCGTCATTTTCTCCGCGATCGTGCCTGATAACTTTACATTCATGGCTTTGTGATTCCTCGGTCCAATTTGAGCCTGCCATTGCTGCACCATCCAGATTAACCCGCCAAGAGTTAGGAACTCTCCAAGAGTTAGGAACTCTCCAAGAGTTGGGAACTCTCCAAGAGTTGGGTAACCTTTTATGCGTGTTCACACGCACTTAAAGATCTTTCAGAATTGCTGCGGCGCACAGTGCATCGCAGTTTTGTCAGCCGGAGATGTGACAATACTGACGGAATTTCATGTGTGGTCCTTCCTTTTGATGAAAAAACTGACAAGATTGCACCTTTTTCCCCTCGGCACAGGACTTGATATTGAGAGTCAAACAAACCGAAAAATCATGGGAAAAATAATCGGAATCGATCTGGGCACTACGAACAGTTGCGTTTCGGTAATGGAGGCGAACGAGCCTGTGGTTATCGCAAACGACGAAGGACGCCGTACGACGCCTTCCGTAGTTGCTTTCTTGAAAAACGGAGAACGCAAGGTGGGTGATCCGGCAAAGCGTCAGGCCATCACAAACCCAATCAATACCATTTCGAGTGTGAAGCGTTTCATGGGGCGTCGCTTCGATGAGGTGACCGAAGAGGTCAAGCATTGGAGTTACAAAGTGGCCCAGGGAGATAACAACACCGTTAGGATCGATATCGACGGTCGCCTCTATACGCCCCAGGAGATCAGCGCCATGGTGCTTCAGAAAATGAAGAAGACGGCGGAGGATTATCTCGGGCATGAAGTCACCGAGGCCGTGATCACGGTACCGGCCTACTTCAACGACGCACAGCGTCAGGCAACGAAGGAGGCAGGAGAGATCGCAGGACTTACTGTCCGCCGGATCGTCAACGAACCGACTGCAGCTGCGCTTGCATACGGACTTGACAAAAAGCACGAAGACAGTAAGATCGCCGTATTTGACCTCGGCGGAGGTACTTTCGACATCTCCGTCCTCGACCTGGGTGATGGTGTTTTCGAAGTGAAGTCCACCAACGGAGACACGCACCTCGGTGGTGATGATTTCGACAAGGTGATCATGGACTGGCTGGCGGATGAATTCCGTTCTGATGAAGGTATCGATCTTCGCAAGGATCCCATGGCCCTTCAACGTCTGAAGGAAGCTGCAGAAAAGGC
Source organism: Chitinophagaceae bacterium (assembly GCA_947463755.1). Taxonomy (GTDB): domain Bacteria; phylum Bacteroidota; class Bacteroidia; order Chitinophagales; family Chitinophagaceae; genus Pollutibacter. The sequence goes on along the minus strand of CANHUK010000030.1, from coordinate 517 downwards.
AAAGATCGAACTCTCCTCCTCATCCGAAACAGAAGTCAACCTCCCATACATCACTGCGGTTGACGGTGTGCCCAAGCACCTGGTCAAAAAACTGACCCGTGCAAAATTTGAGAGCCTCGCGGACAATCTCTTCGAGCGCTGCCTGCGCCCCTGCGAGCAGGCCCTCAAAGATGCCGGTGTTTCGGCCTCCCAGATCGATGAGGTCATCCTCGTAGGTGGTTCCACCCGTATCCCGAAAGTGCAGGAGATCGTGGAGAAGTTCTTCGGTAAAAAACCGAATAAGAGTGTGAACCCGGATGAGGCAGTCGCCATAGGAGCCGGAGTACAGGGGGCCGTCCTCACCGGCGAGGTAAAAGATGTCGTACTGCTCGACGTCACGCCCCTTAGTCTGGGCATCGAAACCATGGGTGGTGTGATGACCGTGCTGATCCCATCCAACACCACGATCCCCTCCACGAAATCAGAAGTGTTTTCCTCGGCATCCGACAACCAGCCCGGAGTACAGATCCACGTCCTT
>CANHUK010000029.1 GCA_947463755.1 Chitinophagaceae bacterium | reverse complement strand
TGATGGCTAACCGAAGGGTGCTTTCGCATCCGTTGTTGCCGGATGCGGCATAGTAGGTATAGGTGCCGGCCGTTGCGGTGGAAGGAACGGGGGCCGTGGCGGATCCGCTTCCACCCGTGGCCGTGGTGTACCAAACAAGGCTTGTGCCGGTGGCCGGCACGGCCGTCAGCACAGTGGCCGTGGCGCCGGCGCAGTAGGTGTATGAGGTAACCGTTGCCGTGGGGGTAGCGGGTGCATTGCAACTAACGGTGATGGGTACACGTTCTGATACTGCAAATTTCTCTGCCGTTGATGTTTCGGTAACGGCCACTGTCAGGGAGCTGGTCCCTGCGAAACCACTGGCGTAAACAATGACCGAGTCGCCGCGTAGGATCGTCTTGAGCCCGCTGGTATCAGATTTCACCGACAGGGCCAGCGCGGTGCTTCCGACGTTGTAATCTGCAAAATCGCGGTAGGTGACCTTGAAGCGCAGGGTATCGCCGATGTTCATCGTACGGGCCCTGATCGAATCCATCGTCGGATACCGGTTGATGTTGCGGGTGGATCTGAAAAAGGCCAGGCCTATCCGCGGGAAGACGCCGCTTGTCAGGTCACGGGCAGCAAGCATGACACGATCGCCGGTGGGTGTTGCCCACCCCGACTGTGTGTTTTCTCCGTTTCCGCCACCCATCCCGGTGCCTTTGCCGACCAGTGGAGAGCCACCATATCTGCTGTAGACATCCATCCGCGTATCGGTGTGAAGAACGAACTGTCCTTCCAGGATCGAGTGTTTGACGGCATTTCCGCCGACACTGGCGATGGCGCGTCCCGTGTTTCGGTCGGTGACCAGGGGGCCGAACCCAAAGACGGGGCCGTTGAATGCCGAGTCCATACTGGCATCAAAGCCGAACATCGGGGAGAGATATACGATCGAGCCGTCCGACTCCCGCACCAGCGTCCGGTCCTTCGACTTTGTACCGGTGGCCACGAATCCGTTGGCGATGGCCAGCCCGTTCACAAAAGGCCATCCCCCAATGTACGCGCGCCATACCAGCGAGCCGTCGGATACCCGGTACTTGCGCAGGAACATGTCGCCGCATCCGGCATACACAAACTGGTCGTCGGGCGTGAAGACGATCTTGCGGACTTGTCCGATGTGCGTGTCTCCGCCGGTGAAATCCGCGGCGTTCGACCACATGAGCGTGCCGGAACCACCGTTGTTGCGGTACAAGGTCAGTCGTCCGCTGCCGGTGGTGCCCAGGGCGATGTAGTCACCCTTCGAAGAAACGCCCACTTCCAGTCCCTCCATGAGTTGCTGGTTGCCGCGCAGTCCCCATTTGCGTGCACCGGTCGCACCATCGAGGACACCGATCCAATCTATGTTCACATCGTTCTGGAGGTTGGCCTCCCGTCCGCTCTGGTTGAGCATGTAAACCACCACTTTACCGTCCGTACTCGCTGCGCCTCCCCAGGTTTCGAAGGGAAGGGCGCGTTCCCAAAGTTTCTGTCCGTAGGTGGCCTGTGCCACGCTGAACTTCATGATCTTCGACTTTGCCCGGTATACATTCTTTGCATCGGTGGTGGATCCGAACCAGTTCTCCTGGCCGGGGAATGCGGTCACGCTGCTGTCTCCCGGGGAAAAAACCACCCGCCAGAAACCTGTTTCGGTCATGTAACTGATCACAGAGTCCATAGTGAACTGCGCTTTGCCATAGGGCAGGGCGGTGGCAGACAACCCGCTGTGGGAGGCGGCTGACGGCACGACGATGTTGGCATTCGGCACATGGATCGTGGCGCTGGACGACAAGAACTCAGCGGAGAAACGATAATCGCCCCGCGGGTTCACCTTCAGGTTGAAGAATGCATACTGGTTACCCGCGGAGTCGACCATCCGGATGTGATTGCTGCTGGACGGAAATAGTGGCCAGCTGTTGGCATCTGTGGCGATGCTGATCGTCTTGAAGCTGGTCGTGGCCTTGATGTAGTGTGGGATGACAAAATATCCTGAAATGGTCTGGCTGGCATCGGTCTGGATCGCCTTGGCAATATCTGAGAGATTGGTGCCTGTTTTTTGGACGATCTTGATGGGCTGAAGGATCGTGTCACGCAGGTTGATCGTTCCGTCCGGCAGTCCGTCCGGTCCGTAATACGTCGAATCATAGGATATGATGAACCGGACGATCTTGTCATTAACGCCTTCGGTGATGCAACTGCATTCGCGCCAGCCTGCCGACCAACCCTGTACGACGGTGGTATCGCCGGGCCGCATGTGTGCGTAACCGCCGTTCGGAAAGACGGCGAAGCCGCCACCAGAGAGGCTCGGAACGCTGCCATCCGCATTCAGTCCGGTAAAGCTGATGGTGATGCGGTTCTTGATGCCGCCGGCGATGTGTTCGATCTTCAGTCGGTGATTGGGTTCGTTATCGATCAACTGCTGCTGGACGGTCGTGCTTACGAACGTGTACCGGAGTCCAAATCTGCCCGTCTTCGTGACGGCTGAGGGTGGTGTGGGGAGTGACTGGCCGAGGGCATTCAGGGAAAGCAGGGCCGGGGCCAGGATGTAGAGCAGAAAGCGCATGCGACTGATTTGAGGTTGGTGGATGGAGTCGCGGCGGCCATCCCGGAAGGCGTCATCTATTCCGGAATCCCATCGGTATTCGCATCCGATCCGGTAAATTAAACATTTTATTTTTTTTATGCATATTCCATCGGCCATCCGGGTCCGGGTCACTATTCATATCAGAGAGGATGCAGGCGTCTGAACCCGCATCCTCTCTGATGAACTGCATGCTTGGCGGTTTTCGGTTTTTTTCGTATATTTTATCTCCTCTTCAATTTCATGATCTCCGTCCCGGCGAGCAGGAAGCAGCCGAGTCCGTAGTCTTCGAAGTCGGGTGTTGAATCGAAATTCACGGGTTGTCCGTCCTTAGGCTCTTTTCCGGTGCCCTGCACGAAGCCCAGTTTGCCGTTGGGATGTATGCAATCCTGTTGCATGGCGTTCCATGCTTTGCGAATGGCAGTCAGATAGGTTTGGGCATCCAGGTGTCCATTGCGGATGCCCCAGGCGAATCCGTAGGTGAAGAGTGCGGTGCCGGAGAGTTCCTTTCCGCCGAAATGGTTTGGATCATGCAGGCTGACATTCCAGAAGCCATCGGGTCGCTGTACCTTGAGGACGGCGTTGCACATTTCTTTGAAATCCTGCAGGTATTCGGCGCGGTGCGGGTCGTTCTGCGGGAGTTCGGAGAGGGTGCGTACCAGGGCGGCCACCACCCAGCCGTTTCCGCGGCTCCAGTAGCAGTCTTCTCCGTTGGGTTCGCGATATGGCGGAACGAAATCCTTGTCGCGCCACCAGAGACCTTCCGCCGCGTTGTACAGGCCCTTTCCTCCATGACGGTTTTTTGTGAAGGCATACATCTCGTACATCCGCTGGTGATATGCGGGATCCTGGTAGATATTCCCCAGTTTCACAAATACTGGCATGGCCATTTGCAAGGCATCGATCCAGTTCCAGTCGTCGATCTTCGGGGTGCGCATCATGCTGTCGATCGACGCGCGGATGGCAGTGGCGCGAACGGCTTGCATTCTTCCGTCCAGTTCATATAGATCAAGATAGATCTGTCCGCAGCACTGGTTGTCGGCATTGCGGGTGAAGGTGCCCCCGCGGAGTCCCCATTGATGTTTCTCTCCCCATTGCAGCATGTAGTCGAGGTATGCCTGTTGCGGATCCTGTCGGTACAATTCCATCAATCCTTCGTAATACACAGACCGGGTCCAGATATTACTGGGTCGCTGGATGTTGGTGAAGATGGGTTTTCCGGCATCCGGCCACTTGTTCATGAAGTATTGGTTGGTGACGCGAAGCGAGGCCAGGATCGTTTTGTTTTTCGGCAGTTTCTGCGCACCTGATTCTTGAACACTGCAGAGCAGTATGAGTGAAATGAATATATACCTCATATCAATGTTTTTATCAGGTTGGATAGATCGTTTAAAGATATGGTTTGCACTTTCAGCACTGTTCCGTACTGTCTGTCAATCTTCGGGAACGATTGCGTAGAATTTAGTCCGGCTTTCACATTTCCTTGACAAATTTGTGGATAACTGCCCGTCCATTGCGTTGCCATAGGTGTCTGAAGGTCAGACAGGCGAGTTGATGGCTTCCTGTGTGCGTGCAACCCATTCATCAACCGCAATCAACATGAACATGTCGATCCGTTCCGGATATCAGGGTATCCTCGCGGCCTTCCTGCTGTTGTTCATCTCCTGCAAAAAGGAGTACAACGAATTTTACGCCCGTCCTGAGAATTTGGAGCAGCCCATCTTTCAGCAGCTTACAGCCAGCGGACGCTTCAAAAGCCTGACCACGCTGATCGAAAAGGCGGGGTACAAGGAAACGTTGTCCTCGGCCGGATACTGGACACTGTTTGCGCCCCATGACTCCGCCTTTACCGTTTATTTCAAGGAAAAGGGACTGGCCGGTGCAGAGGCCGTTGATGCAGACCTGGCTCGCCAGATCGTCACCTATTGCCTGGTTTATAATGCCTTCAAGCAGGACCGTATCTCAGATTATCAGAGCAACCTTGGCTGGGTGGAGAACAATGCGTTCCGCCGCCGCACCGCTGCCTACACGGGTGTGTATTCCACGACCGATCTACAGGGAAAGGCCATCAAGGCCATCGCTTCGAACCGTAATAACAGCGGATCCTTCTTTTATGTGGATGGCGATAATAACAACAAGCATCTCCCCATTTTCGAAACCGGCTTCATGACGGGTAAGTCACTGACGGCCGCGGACTACAACTTTTTTTATCCCAACAGCAGTTATACTGGTTTCAATGTCGCAGAGGCCAGGGTGACCGACCGGGATATCGCTGCGGAGAATGGTGTCGTACATGTGGTCGACCGTGTCATCACTTCTCTGCCGAGCATCGATCAGTTCCTGACCGGTAATGCAAAGTATTCCGAATTCAAGAAGCTCGTCGATAAGTTCCTGGTGCAATTCGTATTCAATCAGGCGGTGACCAATAAACATCGCATTGTGTCCGGAACTAACGAAGACGTATACACGAAAGTGTATAATTCGAACATGGCCTTCTCGTTGAATAACGAGAACTTCCTGAAGTTGCAGGACAATGATGCGCAGGCCGATTGCTATTCGATCTTCGTACCCGAGAATGCCGCGCTGACAAAGTATGTGAACGAAGTGCTCTTGGAATTTTATCCCTCGATCGATGCGTTGCCGGTGAATGTGATCTACGACTTTGTGAACGCGCATCTCTGGCGCACGGCGGTGTGGCCTTCGAAATTTGCCTCCAGTTTCAATGGTGCCGGCGAAGAGGCTCGTTTCAATCCCTCAACGGACGTGACGGAGCGCAGGATGCTGAGCAATGGTATCTTCTACGGCACCAACAAGGTGCAGCAGGCGAACGTCTTCAGCAGTGTCTATGGCAAGGCCTATCTCAATCCGAATTACTCGATCATGACGAACCTGTTGAATTTGGACCTGAAGTTCCAGGTGTCCAACATTCGTCAGAAGTATACGATGTTCCTGGTGAGCAATGCCGCCATCAATGCAGCCGGATACTTTGTAGATCCTACCGTCAGCAACAATGTGAATGAACAGTGGCGTTACATTCCGCCTGGCGGCGGTGCCCAGCTGACGGGATCTTCCGCACTCGTTCGTCTGCAGCGGATCCTGAACATGCATGTGATACCGGGCCGCGACATCACGGGCATGACGGCCAACGGGGTCGGTCAGAGTTATTCCGGGGAGTTCATTGGTTATGGAGCAGGCAAGGTATTTGCCGCGGGCAACAATGACGCGACCAATCCGGCAACGGTGACGAAGTCGCAGGCAGCCGCCAATGGCACGGTGCACTATATCGACAGGCTGCTGCAATTCAGTGAGCGCCAGATCGGACAGCACATAGCTGCGCTTGCCCCCAACAATTCATCTCCCTATTGGAATTTTTATCAATACCTGCTGAATTCGCCCATCTACAACAGGACCACCTTCGAGATCCAGCAGGTGGCATCCGGATCTTTCTACACCTTCTTCATCCCCGACAATGCGGCCATACAGGCGGCTGTGAATGCAGGCAGGTTGCCGGGCACGGGTGCGGGTGCCGTCAAGACGCCCCTTTTCAATCCCACCGCCCCGGCAGATATCGAACGGGTCGCCAACTTCATCTATTATCACATCCTCAACAAGAAGAACATCGCCACGGATGGACAGGAAAGTGGTTCCTTCGAAACGATCTATAAGTTTCCAAATGGTGATGCCTCCAGCATCTTCGTCAATAACAACACCCCCAATGCCATCACGCTGACGGATATGCGTAACCGAAATGCCACCCTCAACCTGGCACAGAGTAACAGGCTGAGCAATCGTTGCACCATCCATCTGATCAACAACTATCTGCAATTCAACTGACCGCCTCAACCATCCTTATGCCAGACATGAAAAAATACATCATCGGGTTGCTTGGATTGTTCCTCTTTACGACCCTGTCGGTCGTAGAGCTCGGAGCACAAACGATCGTGTTGCGCGGAAAGGTCACCGACAAGGAAGGTAAGCCCATCCAGGGCGCTTCTGTTTCCGAACTGGATGCCGACGATCGCATCATCAACGGGGCGCAGACAGATGTGGCGGGCAATTTCGCCATCAAGAATGCCAATCTCTCGAAGAACCGCATCTCCGTGACGATCATCGGCTATAAGACCAATACCCAGAAGATCAACGGGCGGACGGTCATCAATATAAAGCTTGAGGATCTGCAGGGTGATCTCGGTGAGGTGGTGATCACCGCACGTCCGATGACCAACAACGGGATGATCAATATCCCGGAAAAGAACCTGACGACCGCCGTGGCAAAGATCGACGCGAAGCAACTCGAGGAGATGCAGGCGCCGAGCATCGATCAGGCCCTGCAGGGCCGACTCAGCGGTGTAGATATCACGGCCAGCAGTGGTGATCCAGGTGCGGCGATGAACATCCGCATTCGCGGGGTGTCGTCCATCAACTCCACCGGAATTCCGATGATCGTACTGGATGGTATGCCTTACGATACAGAGATCCCGAGTGATTTCAATTTCGGGACGGCCGACGAGCAGGGATATGCTCAGTTGCTGAATATTTCACCGGCAGATATCCTCAACATCACCGTGCTCAAGGATGCGGCCGCCACAGCCATCTGGGGTTCCAGGGCTGCCAATGGCGTCCTCGTCATCAATACGAAGCGCGGCGCCATCGGTAAGCCCTCCGTCAACTATACGTTCAAGGGTTCGACATCGCTCATCCCGGCACCCCTGCCTCTGCTGAACGGCGATCAATACTCCACGCTGATCCCGGAGGCGTTTTCCAACCGCATCGGTACTACCCTGAATACGACCCTCAACCGTGAGTTCAACTACGACCCGAACGATCCTTACTGGTACCACAACTACAGCAACAATACGAACTGGATCGATGAGATCTCCCGCGTAGGATACATCACCGACCATACCCTCAGCCTGACCGGTGGTGGCGAAAAGGCGCGGTATTTCGCTTCTGTCGGGTATTTCGACCAGAAGGGCATCACCATTGGTACGGCCCTGAAGCGGATCAACACCCGCATCAACCTAGACTACAACGTATCTGAGCGGATCAAGTTCTTCACGAGTTTCTCGTTCACGCATTCAACGCAGGACCGCAACTATCTGGGTTCTTCGGCCGCCAGCGGCGAATCCTCCATCCGCGGCATGGCCTACATCAAGATGCCTAACATGAGCGTGTTCGAGTATAATGATCTCGGAGAGATCACCAGCAACTACTTCTCGCCACCGGCCAACATACAGGGTCAGTACTCCCGCATCTACAATCCGGTGGCCATGGCAGCCAAGGCGAAATTCGGCGTCCTGGGAGATCGCATCATTCCCCGCTTCCAGGTCGATTACAGCATCGTGAAGGGCATCCTGAAGGCGACCTTCGATGTGCAGCTGGACATCAACAGCACCAAGAACAACAGCTTCCTCCCGCAGATCGCTACCGGACGGCCGAATACCGAAACGGTGGTGAACCGCGCGTATGATGGCGACATCGATGCCTTCAGTGTGGGTACCAAGACCAGCCTGATCTACACCCCCCGCTTCAAGAATACGCGTCACGACCTGCAGTCGTTCATGAACATCCTCACCAACGACTACCGCGCGCAGTTCCAGGAGGTAATGACCTCCAATACCGCATCGTCGCTCCTGGTGGATCCGTCCGTTCCCTCGCGTACGCAAAACAGCGAACTGCGTTCGGCATCGGGTCTCAATCAGTCGCGCTCCATCGGTGCACTCATCGGTGCGCAGTACAGCTTCGATGATAAGTACCTGCTGAACGTTACCATGCGCGGCGACGGCAACTCCAGGTTCGGCCCGAACTATCGCTACGGCCTCTTCCCTTCGGTCTCGTTCCGCTATCGTCTTTCCGAAGAGAAGTTCATGCAGCGCTTCAAGAAGATCGACGACCTCAGTCTGCGCGCGAGCTATGGCATCGCGGGAGAAGTGCCCCGTGCCGATTATCTTTTCTATAACACGTATACCACCTACGATTATACTTATCTGGGACAAGCCGGTATCTATCCCTCGCGCATGGAGTTAAAGAATCTGCGCTGGCAGAAGCTGCATGGCACCAACATCGGCTTCAACCTGAGCATGTATGGTGGCAAACTGAGGATGGATGGCGAGATCTACCGGAACCGCACGAAGGATCTGTTCTTCGATGGCCTGCAGATCGCATCCTACACTGGTTTTAATTCGTTGTTCATGAACGTCGGTACGATGGATAACCAGGGATGGGAGATCGCTGTCTGGACAATACCATACAAGACCAAGACGCTGACCATCGGTTTTGATTTCAACCTCTCCGCCAACCAGAACATCATCCGTGAGATTTCGGAGTTCTATCCGAACCAGCGGGGCGATGTTACCAAAAATGGTGAGTATCTGCGTATGCTGCAGATCAACAATCCCTTCGGATCCTTCTATGGATACAGATACAAGGGGGTGTATGCTGACAAGAATGCCACCATCGCGAAGGACAGGAAGGGTGGTCAGATCATCGGTCCGAACGGACAAGTGATCTATATGCGGTTCAACTATCCGCAGACAGATTATATTTTCCAGCCCGGAGATGCGATGTACGAGGATATCAACAATGATGGGAACATCAACTACATGGATGTCGTATATCTCGGCAACAGTAATCCCAAACTTTCCGGTGGTTTCGGGCCATCGCTGACCTGGAAGAACCTGCGCATCTCGACCTTCTTCAGCTTCCGCTGGGGCTACGATGTCATCAACGGCACGAAGATGAACACCACAAACATGTTTTATTTCGATAACCAAAGCACGGCGGTACTGCGTCGCTGGCGTAAGGCCGGCGATGTGACGGATGTTCCGCGTGCCCTGATCGCCGGTGGTTTCAACTGGCTGGGCAGCGACCGATATGTGGAGGATGCCTCTTATGTGCGTTTCCGTACGATCACGGCGCGTTACACCTTCCCGAAAAAAGTGTTGAGCCAGCTGAAGATGAAATCCCTCAGCGGCTACGTGACGGCGGAGAACCTCCTCACCTTCACCAACTATCTCGGACAGGACCCGGAGGTTTCGTTCCGCGGCTCAGATCCCTTCCGCGTATCCTATGATTTTTCGATGACACCGCCGGCGCGTACCATCACCCTGGGCATTGTGGCCGGGTTGTGATAAAATATAAGTATAAGATGAGAAAGGCATTCATATATCTGATCGGCACGGTGATCCTTACGGGTGCATCCTCCTGCCGGAAATACCTGGAACTGCAGCCACAGGATGGCATCATCAAGGAAGAGTTCTGGAAGACGAAGGAGCAGGTGCAGGCCTCCGTCATCGGGATCTATTCCTCGATGATGGAATATTCGTCTGGAGGATATAACTCTCAGGGATATATCCCCTCGATGGCAGAGTTATTTTTTGTGTGGGGTGAGGGTCGGGCAGATAATATTGCCACGGCCACGG
>CANHUK010000028.1 GCA_947463755.1 Chitinophagaceae bacterium | reverse complement strand
TGGGTTCTGCCGAAGGTAGCCGGGCAGGTTTGACGCCCCGTCGATGGCCGTCTGCGGGATAGGGAACACCCGCTTGTTGCGGTCCGAGCTGTTCTTTTCGGTCCAGGTGCCTTCGAACTTTCCAAACCGGACCATGTCCGTCCGGCGATGCATTTCCCAATATAGTTCGAAGCCGCGCTCACGGAAGAGCAGGTCCAGTGTGAGCGAAGTCAGCGCCGGCGCCTTGATGGTGCCGTTCACACGAGCGGCACGCAGTGCGTTGACATCCGCCAGGGCACCGGCCGCATCACCTTTCCGGAGTTTGGCTTCCGCACGCATCAGATACACATCACCCAGACGAACGATGGGAATATCTACGGCACCGAAATTACGGCCGGAGACAGAGGTTTGGCTGAATTCATACTTCAACACCCGGAATCCGGTACTGTAATCGCTGCCGGCCGTAGTGAAATCACAAAGCTCAGAGTGGACCACGGGGGTGGTAGGACGATTTCGGGTGGCATTGAAGAGCCTGCCCACCCTGAATTTACCATCCGGGCATTTTTGGAACACACCGGCGACACGGATCAAGCCGTATTGCTGGCCGCGGAGAATACCGCGATCCAGCCGATAGGTAGCAGCATCATAACATGCCTCCTGCGTAACCGGATCAACAAACACGTTCTTTTTATGGAAACGCGGATCGGCATCTGCAGGATCAGCCGGTGCATAGGCGCTCACCCAGGTGCGGTAGAAATCGGAGGTGATACCCGGTCCATCGGTGCCATTGGCTCCCGTATAGGCCGGCAGCGGGAACTGATCGCCGGAGAGAGAGAAATAGGAAAGACGGTTGTGCCCGTTCAGATCCGGCCGCTGGTCGACCGCGAAGATCAGTTCCCTATTGGTATTGTTATTATCGTTGAAGATCGAGAAATAATCAGAAGACAGGGCATACTGACCGGCGTTGATGATCCTGTTCGTGTAATCGATGACCTTATCCATGTCATCCGTCCGGAAAGTGAAATTAGCTGCGTAGCGGTCGCGGTAAACGGCGGCATTCAGATGCAGCTTCGCCAGCAATCCCCATACACCCGCTTTGGTCAGACGACCGGGTCCGGTGGTGTTATCAAGCACGGGTTCCACTTCCAGCAGTACCTTTTTCAGATACTCCACCGCAGAGTCACCACGGACGATCTGCGAGGTGGCACCCGGATCCTCTTTTACGAAGATGATACCCCAGAGGTCCAGCGCCATCAGGTTGTAGAACGCATACATGCCCTTGGCTTCGGCGATGTACTTGGCCGAATTCGGATCCTTGTTCGACTGCAGCGAACTGACCGCAGACACGGCCCTGGAGAGGCTCTGTACCAGCGGGTTCCAGGTGTTACGGACAGGCGCATTGTTACTGTTCGTCTGATGCCTGTGCAGATCGAGATAGATGCCATTGTCACCCCAGTCGGTGCCCCCTCGGTAAGGAAGGATCGCTTCATCCGTCGTGATCTCCTGCAGGGCAAAGAGACCGGTGTGTAAGTAAATATTAGGCAGATTCGCATACACCGGGGCAATGGTGCCGTCTGCGATCTGTTTTTCCGTCAGGCCTGTCACGGAGGACTCGTCGAGTACCTGCTCTTCCAGCTTGGTACATCCGAAGACCAAAGCCAGCATGGCCGGCAGGGTCAGTGATTTGATGATATGATTACGTATGATACCGTAAGTTTAGAAGTTCACATTCAGACCGAAAATAATATTCCGGGCCTTGGGATAGCTGAGCATATCAATGCCGTAAGACAGGATACCGTTGATCTGTCGGTCGGTGTTGACTTCCGGATCATACCCATCGTAGTTGGTGATCACGAACAGATTCTGGGCGGTCAGGGAGAGCCTCAGCCCGGAGACCAGCTTGCCGATCTTCATCGAATGGGTATCGAAGCTATAACCAAGCGCCAGGTTGTTCAGGCGAAGATAGGAGCCATCTTTCAGGTAACGGGAGCTGACAGGCGCTGCGTTGTTGATCGACTCCTCGGGATACTTAAGCGCCTCCGGCGTCGTGTTCACGCTCTTGGAGAGCCGCAACTTGTAGAAGTTGGCATTGGCCGTATTGTCGTAGATCTTGTTACCGGACACCCCGTTGAAGTTGGCCACCAGATCGAATCCCTTGTACTGAAGGTTGGTGAAGAAGGCATAAATGACCTTCGGAAGTGCCGTGCCCATGGCCTGGCGGTCCTTGTCTCCGATTACTCCGTCGCCATCTATATCCCGGAAAGTGCTGAGGCCCTGTGCGTTGAAGCCGGTCCACTCACGCAGGAAGAAGGTACCGATCGGCTGGTTGTTGATGTAACCATTGATGGTGGCGGAGGTCAGACCCGGACCTGAAGCAGAACCGGAAGGGATCACGGAATAAGGAGATTTCTCCACCTTGTTGGTCAAAAAGGCCACGTTACCGCCGAGTGAATACTTCAGATTCTTTCCGATCTTATCACGATATTCCAGGTCGAACTCCAGTCCGCCGTTGGTGATCGTCATATCCTCCACATTCGTCCAGAACGTACCCGCAGGCTGCACGGGATCTGCCGGGATCACTTCCAGCAGGATGTTGTTGGACATCTTCCGGAACCAGTCCACCGCACCATTCAGACGACCACCGAAGAGTCCGAAATCAATACCAACGTTGGTCTGCGTGGATACTTCCCACTGGATATCCGGATTCGCCAGGCGAGAATACACGATCCCGGAGGGATAAGGGCCGCTCGCCGCCAGGGGATAGCTGGTGGATGCCGACACCGTGGATGTGAACAGCGCCTGTGTGATCTTGGAGGGGATCTCCTGGTTACCGGTCTGTCCCCATCCCGCACGCAGCTTCAGGTTGCTGAAGGGAGAATTTTGCATGAAATCCTCTTCAGAGATCCTCCAGCCGAGGGAGAAGGAAGGGAAATAACCATACTTGTTGTTGGCACCGAACTTGGAAGATCCGTCCATCCGGAAGTTTACCGTAGCCAGGTACTTATCCTTGTAAGAATAGTTCACGCGGGAGAAGAACGACTGCAGTTCGTTGCGAACGGCATAACCCGAAGGGCGGTTATTGGCGAGGGTCAGTTCCTGACCGATGCCGGGATTGTAGATCGGCTCGACAGGTGTCACCGGGAAGCGGTTAATGCTCCAGCCCCTGCCCTGCAGGAAGATGTCCTGATAGGAATGACCGGCGAGGGTGTTGAACTTATGTTCACCCAGGTCAAATGCATAGGTAAGGTAGTTTTCGATCAGGGTATTGCGGTTGATCTGGTTGTAGGTTTCCAGGCGACCGTCACGCTGCGGGAGGACATTCGCCAGCGACTGGATATCCCGCGTGGCGGTGGAATTATCCACCCCGAAATTCATTTTATAGGTCAGCCCCTTCATCAGTTTCAGCGATGGAGAGATGTTGCCGATCACGCGGTTGGTGACGGTCACATCCTTATCCAGCTGGAATGTCAGCAGCGGGTTGTTGAAGAGCTGATAGGCGGCGATGGCACCGTTGGCGTCATACGCCGGATAGGTCGGGTTGTTACTGATGGCGTCGCCGATTGCAGAGCCGATGTTCGGGCGCTTCTGTTTGGTGTTGTTCGCACTCAGGTTGACATCCACCACCAGCCGGTCGTCCCAGAATTTCTGGGTGGCGTTAAAGCGGGCGGAATAACGATCCATATCATTGGTCTTCAGGATACCTTCCTGCTTTTGCAGGCCGAAGGATGCGAAATAGGTGATCCGGTCAGCGCCACCGCTCATGGTCAGGTTGTGGTTCTGCGTGAATCCGGTCCGGAAGATCTCATCCTGCCAGTCGGTATTGCCGCCTTTGTCGTCCAGGGTGCCCCCTACTTCTTTAACGCGCGAACGGAAGGTTGCAGCATCAAATACCGGAAGTTTGCGGGCGATCTTTGAGAGGCCAAGGGAGGTGCTGTAATTCATGGTAGATGTACCGGCCTTCCCCTTTCGGGTTGTGATCAGGATCACACCATTGGCACCACGGGCACCATAGATAGCGGTGGCGGAAGCATCCTTCAGGACGTCCATCGACTCGATATCGGCCGGGTTAATGAAGTTCAGCGGATCACCGTTACCAGTTCCGGAGTTGTCGAGGGGGATACCATCGACTACAAAGAGTGGGGTACTCCCCGTGCGAACGCCACCCGGACCGCGGATCGTGATGCCGTTGTTGGCACCGGGCTCACCGCTGGCGGACACGACATTGACACCGGCCACCTTACCCTGGATCAGTTGCTGGGGGTTGTTGACGATACCCCGGTTGAAGGCCTCTGCCTTGACGCTTTTGACAGCGCCCGTGACATCGCGCTTCGACTGGGTGCCGTAGCCCATCACCACGACCTGAGTGAGGTCGGAGGATGCCGACTGTAGGCGGACATCCACGGAAGCACGGTTACCAACGGTGATGTCCTGACTGGAATAACCTACGAATGATACAACGATCACTGCTCGATCATCGGGGATGGTCAGGCTGAAGTTGCCTGTCGCATCTGTCAATACACTGGTAGAAGCCCCTTTCAGGGTGATGCTGGCACCGGAAAGGCCGGCACCCGTGGCCGCATCGGTGATACGACCCCGGAGGATCCTTTCAAGGTGTTCAGGTGCACGGGTGTCGGCAGATTCCGCGCGAAGGGAAGTCACCGACGTACCTATGAAACCCGCCAGGAGTCCGCATGCTAACATGCAGGCACGCAAGGCTGTGATTTTTCTGGTCATCTGTCTGGTTTTGGTTGGAAATGAAATACAAAAATTTGCAATCGTTTTGATCTGAATGTAAAGCCTGTGTTATTATATGGCTATCAATGCTGAATCGTTTTCCTTGGCAAATGCAAACTTAATAATTCGTTCAGATAAGAAACTTATGGATTTATCCCCAAACAGTGAAGCCTGCAATTATCCAACAGATCGGACAAGTGCAGGCTTCTCAGGCTGATGGCTCCCCCCTCAGCGCAGGATGTATATCTCCACCCGGCGATTTGTCCGGGCTTCGGCCTTGTTGCGTGTTTGAATTCGGGGCTGCAACTCTCCAAAATAACTCGTTCCGATCTTCTGTTCAGGATACCCCAATTCCATCAGGCGACGCTTCACATTTTCCGAGCGACGATACGAAAGACTGACGTTATACTCGTTTGTCCCTTCCACATCGGTGTGGCCGCGGAGCATCAGTCGGGCATGTGGCGTTGTTTTAAGGTAGCCCAGCAGATCTTGTATGATCGCTTCCGCCTGCCGGTCAATGCGCGCGGAGTCAAAGTCGAAGTTCACGATGAACTCACGGACATTTCCCGAACCATCCGTCTGGCCTGCGTCACCAGCGGGTTTCAGGCCGCTTCCGGTGAACACGTACAAATCACCCTGAGCACCACCCTTGCCAGCCGGAGGTTTGGCGGGTGCCCCGTTGGCATCCACCCATTCATCCCGAAGCTTTCCGACGAACAAAGGCGGAGCGGATACCCAGGATACATCCCGTCCCGTATTCACCTTATGCACCTGTGGTTGCTTCAGCCGCGTATCCAGATCTCCGGTGTTGGAGAGCCTCACTTCATAGTCTCGTTCAGGCAGACCATCCACGGAATAGTTCCCTTTTTCATCCGTGACAAACTCCCCGATGCGGCGACGGGTCACGCCATCCGGCTCGATCAGGAATACCGTCACTTTTACCCCCGACTGACGCAGGCCGGTATTCGCATCCACCACGGCACCCGTCAGTCGGGTCGTGTAGAACCGCTTCTGGTAACCAAAGATGTCATCCGAACCATGACGGTTCGATGTCAGATAACCGCGGCCATTACTGCCGGGGATCTCCGTCCATCCAAAATCATCATAGGAAGAGTTCAGCGGATAGGAAATATGAGCGACCGCACCAAACACGCCATCGGCACTGGCCGCACTGCTGTAAATGTCCAGACCTCCAAGACCCGGGCGGCCATCGGAACTAAAATACAGAACACCTGCTCCATCAAAACCCGAGAACACCTCGTTACCCGGAGTGTTCAGGGCCGCAACGGGCTGTGAGGAAGACCATTTTCCCGAAGTGTCGCGCCGACTGATGCACAGATCATAATCCGTTCTGCCCTTCCGCATGGCACTATACACAAGGATCTCTCCACCGGGATGAATGGCAGGGTGCATTGCAATGGAATCATCCGCCGAAAGCGTAAGAAAACGCGTGGCCACGACCATGCCATTGCGGACATCCGCCTCTACGACCTGCAGGCTCCGCGGTGCATCATTTTTGATGCGGCCTTCTTCATTGGCACTGAAATATACCCGGCCGCTGGCGATGCTGGCCGTCGCATGTCCGATATTATAGTCCAGCCGGTTCAAACCCATGAACTCACGCAACAGGTCGTTCGGATCGAGGACGGTCGACCGGCTGCCTTTGGCGATCGATCCCTGCGAGCGCAGACTATTCTCTGACAGGGCATAGGTGTTGGCGAGGCGTTTGGGCTTTGTCGACTGAGCATTGGCGACGACGCGCGGCGCCGGAACGCCGCCCATCTCCAGCTCCAGACCGTCATCCACCCATGCCTGACGGATCATGGACTTCCCGTCCCAGCCGGCAACCGTGTGTTGCGACTTGAAGGCCGGTTCGTTCGTGCTCCACATTACCCTTCCATTCATAATGAATGGAGAAAACTCATTGAAATCCGGCGTGTTCACCAGGGCGTAGCCGAGTTGCCAGTCGCTGGAATCCTTCATGAACTGACCGACATGCCGGAACCCTTCCGCCCGAGAGCCAAAGGATGGCAAACCAGATAGCAGCACACGAGCAGAGTCGTATCTCCCGTCGATGGCATAGATCTCGGCACGCTTTCTCAACAGATCTTTATCTGCCAGCAACAAAGTCCGCGGCATGCTGTCCAGCCACCGGCCGCTGTTGCGGTAATCCCGGATATTCCAGTGTGCACGCGCCAGCTGCGAGAACACACGGGGATCGGGTCGTTCGCCCTTGTCTTTCCTGAAGAATTGCAGATAGCGCTCATACAAGCCGATGGCCTTGGGGAAATTGAACGCCTGGAATGCTTCATCCCCCTTGTTCAATGTGGCTTTCGACTGCTGAGCCTGAAGGGTTCCGACGCAAAGCGCCAGCAGACCTGTGATGATGAATCCGTTGATGCTGATCCTGCTCATGCCATTAATAATATCTCGGTGAAAGTACCTTTTCTCTCAGGGAACGTCCCCACTCGTAGCGCATCATGATCTCATGCGAACCCTGGTTGAAGTTGACCAGACGAGAAATGTTATGCTCATATGCATACCCGAAGCGCAGCTTGTCCGTCAGCTGCAACTCCAGCAGTCCGTACACCGCATCCTCCGTCCGGTAGCTGATGCCACCTCCTACCCGGTCGTGCAGCCAAATGTTCAGGTTCAGGTCTGCCTGCACCGGCGCGCCCGACACGGCCTTCAACAGGAACGACGGCTTGATCACGATCTCCGGGGTCGCCTTGAACACACCGCCGCCGTTGAGGAAGTAATGCCCTTCCGCACCGGCACGGGAGATCAGCGCCTGACCTGCCACGTTATACTTCGTGCGCAACAGCGCCGGAGATGAAAAGCCCAGGTAGAACTTCTCAGAAGCCCACAGCGCTCCGAACCCGAAGGTCGGCAGCAGGGCGTTCACCACCGCCTGGGTCTGCGGGTCGCCCGCATCCAGTGCAAATGCCCGGCCATAGTTGACGTTGTAGTTCAGCATGCCGGAACTGATGCCAAGGGTCAGCGTCGAGTTCTCGAACGGGGCGTGGTAGGCGAAGAAGCCCTGTACACCCGAGGTCCGCTCGATATAGATGTGATCGAAGTACATCTGACCGCCCCAGCTGAAGTTGTGGTCGGTGATCCGCTGGTCGAAGGATACGGATCCCGTCGTCGGAGCACCCGGAAAATCCACCCATTGCCTGCGCATCAGCATCGTGGCATTGGGAACGCCCCGGTGACCGGCATAGGCCGGATTGATGTTCAACCCGTTGAACATATACTGCGCGTACATCGGCTGCTGCTGGGATCTGCCGGCAAACGGCACCAGCAGGACGATCGACAGTATGATTTGAATCCTCTTCATCTTTTTATTGTTTGTCATTCCGCCGATATCGTTATCAATAGGTATCACGTTTCAACATCAGTGCCCCGCGGCGCACTTCCTTCTCGCCCGTGCGCGCGTTCTCGATGTCCACCAGGAAGAAGTAGGAGCCGTGCGGCAGGTCCTTGCCCAGGAAGCTGCCCGTACCCTTTCCGTCCCAGTCATTGCGATAATCATCGCTCCGGTACACCATCTGGCCCCAGCGGTTGTATACCTGTACCTTGATCCGAACGCCCGAAGGACGTACGATCACCCACTTGTCGTTGAAGCCGTCGTTGTTCGGCGTGAAGATCGTGGGGATGATCAGCTGCACCGGCTTGATCACCGTCAGCGTCGGAACACCCGGACCTGTATCGCGGCCGCCGGACCTTGACATGTCGATCGACTGAACCGTCAGTTTGCCCAGCGGAGAGGCCACCGTCACATCTGCGATGTTCTGGATATTCCCTGCATAGCCGTTCGGTTCGATCTTCACAGACAAGTTGATGGAATCTGTCGCCAGCGGTCCGAGCGTGCTCGCACCCGTCAACAGTTGCACCAGACTGCGTCCGTTGTACAGCGGGTCGACCGACAGGCCACCCGAGGCCCGTACCTGCGTCACCTGGAAGGTGATCGGGTTCGGGAACGTACGCGTCAGGTCATCCGTCACCTGCACATTGGTCAATTGCTGATTTCTCAGGTTCTTCAGCGTGATCGTGAACCGGATCAGATAGGTGCCGTCAGGTTGAAGCTCAGGCGTCGTGGCACTCTTGAACACTTTCAGGATCTCTCCTTCGTCCACCACGTTTACATCCAGCCAGGTCAGCGGGCTTGTACAGCCGTTGGCCGTCGCACGTACCATGATCCGGCCGCCGGTGTTGCCCGGAACCACCGTGATCGTGTTCGTCGTGCTGCTGCCTGTCCAGCCGGAAGGCAGTGTCCAGATATAGGCCGTAGCCCCTGCCACCGGTGTTGCCGTGTAAGTCTGGCTCGAACCTTCCGTCACCGATACCAGGCCGGTGATAGCGGCAGGCGCGGCAGGTATCGGGTTCACGACCACGGCCATAGCGGCAGAGGCTGCGCTCGAACATCCCTGCGCGTTGGTCGTCACCACATGATAGTTGCCCGACTGGTTCACTATATAGGACTGGTTCGTAGCCCCGGGGATCAGTACTCCGTTACGGTACCACTGGTTGCCCTGGGTCGCAGAAGACATCAGCGTCACTGACAGGCCCGCACAGAAGGTCGTCGGGCCCTGCGCCGTCACCACCGGTGTGGGCGGTACCGCCTTGATCAGGGCCGTGGCCGGCATCCGAACCAGGCTCGGACAACCATCCAGCAGGGCTTCCGCATAGTATATCGTTGTGGCCGACAGAACCGGTGTCGTCAGGCTGCTGCCACTGGCCAGCAGATTGCCGCCGATCGCTGCATCAAACCAGCGGATCGTGGCACCTGCAGAAGCGGTGGCCGTCAGGGTCAGTGAAGCCGGACCGCAGTTCTCTGCAGATGTCGTAACCGTCACCACACCCAGTGGCTTGTTCCTCAATACCACCTCGTCGGTCGAGGCTGCACAGATGCCATTGGTGATCGACCAGCGGAGCGTCACGCTCGCACCGGCAGCGATGCCGGATACAGAGGTCGTCGGACTGCGGTCATCCACGATCATTGCCGTGCCGCTTACAAGGGTCCAGCGACCGGTGCCGATCGAAGGCGTGTTTGCCGCCATCGTGAAGATCGAGGTGTTGCAGAGTGCCTGATCCGGGCCCGCGGCAGCCGTCGTCGGCAACGGCTGGTTGGTGACCGTCAGCTCATCCGTCGATACCGGGCAGATGCCGTTGCTGATCGTCCAGCGCAATGTCGCACTTGTGCCAGCCGGTACACCCGTGATCGTCGTCGTGGCAGATGTTGGCGTCGTGATCGTCGCCGTGCCACTCACCACACTCCACACACCTGTGCCTACCGTCGGCACGTTGCCGGCCATTGTGAACGTGCCGTTGTTGCAATTTATCATGTCCGCACCTGCAGCGGCCGGTGT
>CANHUK010000027.1 GCA_947463755.1 Chitinophagaceae bacterium | reverse complement strand
GCTATGGGTACCCTCCGGCAGGCCGAGTTTCGAAATGGCGGCATTGCTAAGCCGGGCCTGCAATCCCTCGTTTTCGCGGATCGGGGGAAGGTCTCCGAGTACCTTGGCATATATCGTCGCTCCACCCGCGGCATCTGTGATCTTCACGACGGTTCCGGGCTCCACCCCATTCATCAGCACATAGTACTTCCCATCGTTCCATCCGCTGGTGCTCTTGAAAGAAGCACCATTGCCGGTGACCGTGACGACCTGACCTGCCCGGGCCTGTTCAATGAAGAGTCCGGTGAAAAAACCGGTACCTGAAGGCAAGGCCGAAGCCTGCTCCGAACGTTGTGCGGGTGTTGAAGCCGGCGGATTGATCGGTTTGGCGGGTTCCGATTTGGAAGCACCAGGTACTTGCGTGTTGGGTGCAGGAGTATTCACCGGCGCTACGGGTGCGGGGACGGGAGCCACCGGCTTGGACGTGGGTGTAGGTTCCGCGGTCGAAACAGGAGGCGTAACGGCCTGTCCGGCGAAGGCCGACTGACTTTTCTTGACTTTCAGATAACCGATCACGAGTCTCATACCCGGACGAATGGCGTCTGACGACATATTGCTCATCCGTTTGACGGCATCAGAACCCACCTTATTATACAGTTGACCGATGCGATAGAGTCCTTCTCCCTGTTGCACTACATGATGTACCGGTATAAAAGCCTCTTCGGTGGAGGGTTTCCCTGACTGTACAAAATTGTCAACCGTGAGTGGAATGTCCAGCGACTGACCGATGTTCAGGGGTTTGTCGATGGCGAGACCATTGGCGGATGCGATCTCCACCGGTCTGAGATTGAAATTTCGGGCGACACTGTACCAGTTCTCCTTTGCGACCACCTTGTGTCGGATGACCGGTATGCCTTTTTCGATCACAGCAACAGGTCCTGACTGAGCGAGGAGCGTGAAGCCGGTAAAGACGCCAAGGAAAAGGGACAGCAATCTCTTCATGGGTTTTCAAATTATATGGACCGGCATCTTTCCGGAAATCCGAGACGTGGTAAAATTATGGAATTCAATTCATCCGCAGCAGCTTCACCCTCATCAGAAAACTCCTGCGGAACGGATCCGCCAGTCCATCGGGTAATAATTGTTGGCGCGGTGTCCCATCGCTTTGATCCATCCCAGGGGCAGGCCATCATACCGCATCAGGTTCCATCCGTTTGCAGCGCCCGCCGGAAGGATGTTATCCCGGCGCAAGAACTGCAGCGCCTCCTCCAAGGAAAGCTCCACTACCGACATCTCTGACCCGAGCGCCGTGGACATGGCCAGTTCATGCTCAGGATTCAAACTCCCCTTCATGATCTTACCCAGTAACAATCCGGACTTCCGAAGGGATAGTCCCGATGCCAGGATTTCCTGATGTCCGGCCAGTGTTGCCGGGATCGCCATCCAGCCTTCGCTGTGTTCACGGTACAAAAACCGTTCCGAATTCGAAAGCCATGCGCCCACTCCCGGCATGGGTTGCGGCGACCAAGCCGGTTTGCGTGAAGGCTCCTGTGTTGTTCGCCCCGACCCGCTCCGCTTCCGCAGGCAAGCCAGGAAGAATCCTTCGCCGGGTCGCTCACCGGGATAGAACCGATAACCGACGGCCCCTGTTCGGGGCGAGACCGTCGCATGAATCCCCCATGCATCCGGCGTTTCGATGGGTATGGATTCCATCTCCATCTCCCGGACCAGCCAGTCGAGGATATCCTCATTCTCTTCGCGCGCATAGGAGCAGGTAGCATAGGCCAGGATGCCTCCTTCTGCCAGCGCAGGTAGTGCATCTGCCAGGATCCGCCGCTGACGCTGGCTGCAAAGATCCACATGACGGGGCGACCATTCGCGGATCGCATCCGGGTCGCGGCGAAAGAGTCCGCTCCCGCTGCAGGGAGCGTCCACGAGCATCAGATCGAAGGTTTCCCCGAGCCGGCCGATGCGGGCGGGATCGTCCTGGGAGATGAAGACATGCGGCATACCCCATTTGACGGTGTTCTCGTACAGCACAGGGATGCGGGTGCGGATGATCTCATTCGAACAGAGAGATTCGATGAAAGGCAGGGTGGCGAGCTGGGTAGACTTACCGCCGGGTGCAGCGCAGACGTCGATGGCCCTCAGTCCAGCCATTTCGCTGCATACCATTGTCAAGGCATATCCCAGGAACATGCTGGCGGCTTCCTGCACATAATACGCGCCGGCATGAAAAGCGGGGTCGAAGGTGAAAGAAGGTCTCGGTGTCAGGCCAATGGCATCGGCGCACCACGGAATGTCGGAGGCCACAAAGGTTTCCGTCCTGCCTCGAAACATGGACGTGCATCTGGCTTCCCGCCGGTGGACCGGCGATTTGACCGGATGAAATCGTACGGAAGCCTGGGAAGGAATTTCCTGATGCGCATGTAAGAATTGCGCGCGGTCAAAGCCGGGCAACCCCTCGAGTGAATCCAGCAATGCCGTGGGGATCTGCTGCATGGTATCGAAACCCCGGGGTTAAATACTTTTCACTTCCGCCAGCAGGTCCTGCAGTGCCTTTTTGGCATCGCCGAAGAGCATGGACGTGCGGGGCTGGAAGAACAACTGATTTTCGATGCCCGCATAGCCGGGCTTCATGCTGCGCTTGTTCACGATGACCATCTTGGCCTCTTCCACTTCCAGGATCGGCATGCCATAGATCGGCGATGCCGGATCGGTCTTGGCGGCGGGGTTCACGACATCGTTGGCACCGAGGACGAGTACAACATCGGTGGTCTTGAATTCGTCGTTGGCCTGTTCCATCTCGAGGAGCTTATCATAACTCACATCAGATTCTGCAAGCAGTACGTTCATATGTCCGGGCATACGGCCGGCGACGGGATGGATGGCATATTTCACTTCGACACCGCGGGCCTCCAGGGTCTTTTCCAGTTCGTGGCATACATGCTGTGCCTGTGCTACGGCCAGTCCGTATCCGGGTACGATCATGACCTTGTTGGCGTAGGCCATGACCATGGCGGCATCGCTTACATTTATTTCCTTGTAGGTACCTCCTGAAGCACTTTGTGCTGCCCCAGCCGCAGCACCTCCACCGAAAGATCCGATGAGTACGTTGATCAGTGAGCGGTTCATCGCTTTACACATCAGGATGGTCAGCAGGGTGCCGGCTGCACCAACCAGTATACCACCGGTGAGCATCACCTGGTTGTCGTACAGGAATCCGCCACAGGCGGCCGCCACACCGGTGAAGGAGTTGAGGAGAGATATCACCACCGGCATATCGGCTCCGCCGATGGGCATCACAAAAGACACACCATAGAGGAGGGCCAACAGGAGGAGCACATGAAAATACCAGTACATGTCGCCGGGGAGTCCGACCACCATCCAGGTAGCGAGACCGGCAACGCGCAGGAGCGCGATATTGTTAAGGGATTGCTGCCCCCGGAAGGCGAAGTCTTTCACCTTTCCGTTCAGTTTTCCCCAGGCGATCATGGAGCCGGAGAAGGACACGGAACCGATGATGAGGCCGAGCAGGATGATCAGCAGTTTCATTCGATCCATGAAGACCGGATCTCCGCCTTCTGCATGCCAGAGGTGATCAAATTCCACGATGGATATCAGCGCAGCACAGGCACCGCCCATCCCGTTGAACAGGCTCACCATCTCGGGCATGGCGGTCATTTTGACCTTCTTCGCTGCCAGGGTGCCGACGACGGCACCGATGAGCAGTCCACCAAAGATCCATTCATAATTTCCGAGGGGTTTCCCGTCAGATCCCACATACAGAAAAATGGTGCCGAAGATGGCCAGTCCCATGCCGGCGGCGGCAATGAGATTGCCGTTACGCGCGGTGGCGGGGTTCGAGAGCATCTTCAGGCCTGTGATGAAAGTGACCGATGCCAGCAGGTAAATGATCGTCAGGATATGCGCTTCCATGATTTTTATTTTTCGCCGGATAGCCCGGATGGCCCGGATATCCGGACCTTACGTCAGGTTATTTTTTCTTGCGGAACATTTCCAGCATTCTGTCAGTGACGACGAAACCGCCGACAACATTGAGGGTACCCAAAACCACGGCCAGGAATCCCAGTACCAGGGCAGGAATATTGTCTGAGGCTGCCTGGCCCATCACAATGATGGCACCGATGATCACCACGCCGTGGATGGCGTTGGCACCGCTCATCAGGGGAGTATGCAGCACGCCGGGCACGCGGCCGATCACTTCGATCCCCACGAAGATCATCAGGATGACGATGAATACCATCTGCTGGTGGGCGGAGATCCATTCAAGCAATTGAGACATGGCAAAGATTTTTTATGTATCCGAAGTAGTGTGCGGGGATGTCTTCCGATGGATCGATCAACCGGGAACGCGGGTGCCTTTCACCAGGTCATCATCCCGATCCGGATCAATATGTCCATCCTTGTCGATGAACAGCGACAGGAAGTTGACGATATTTTTCCCATAGAGCCGGCTGGCATCGTAAGGCATGGTGGCAGGCAGGTTGCCATCTCCCACAATGTGCACCCCATAGTGCACAACCGTTTCCCGGTCTTTGGTGAAGGGGGTATTGCCACCGGTGGCTGCCGCCAGATCGATGATCACGGAACCTGTGCGCATGGCGCCGAGCATGTCTTCCGTGATCAGGATGGGGGCTTTTTTGCCGGGGATCTGAGCCGTAGTAATGATGATATCCGATTTCGCGACGCTTTCGGCGATCCGCGCCTGCTGCCGTTGCTTGTACTCCTCAGTTTGTTCGACGGCATATCCGCCGGCCGTGGAGGCATCTGCAGCGCCTTCGACCTCGACGAATTTCCCACCAAGGCTCATGACTTCTTCCTTCACGGCGGGACGGGTATCGAATACCTCCACCACCGCGCCCAGACGTCGGCCGGTGGCGATGGCCTGAAGGCCCGCTACGCCGGCTCCCAGGATGAGCATTTTGGCCGGTGGGATACTGCCTGCAGCGGTCATGAACATCGGGAAGTACCTGCCATACGTATTGGCGGCCGTGAGCACTGCCTTGTAACCGGCAATGTTGGCCTGGCTGCTGAGGACGTCCATCGACTGTGCCCGGGTGGTGCGCGGAAGGCGCTCCATACTGAAGACGACCACACCGGCATCTGTCAATACCTTCATTTCCGCAGGATGCAACAGCGATTGATACATGCCCACCAGGACTCGGCCGGCGGCGGGGGACTTGTCGGGTCGATGTATCGACAGCACGATATCCGCGGAAGCAAGGATCTCTTCAGCGGAATGCAGATGGGCTCCGGCATCCATGTAGGACTGGTCCGTACAGAATGCAGACATTCCGGCGCCGGGTTCGACCCAGACCTGCCAGCCTTTCTTGACCACCGCAGCCACGGTTTCAGCCAGCAGGGAGACGCGTGTCTCCGGGCTTTTCTCCTTCAGAACCCCTACGACCATAAGGTTTTCATTGAAGGTGCAAAGGTACGACTATTTCCACCGAAAACGATGGAAATCGCTCAGGACAGTTCAGGATGGGCCTTCACCGGTCAGTATCTGATGCTGATATGGAGGGGTTCGCGAAAGGCTTTTCTGAAGCAGACAATACCCACCAGGAACAAGTCGATCGTGCAGGTAACGCCCGGGGTTTGACGGATATCCGACCAGGCATCCTCCATTTCCCGGCTCCAGTGGATGTCGTCGAAAACGAAGATGGCATGCTCGCCGGTCCTTTCCATGCATTGGCGGAAGTAGCGCATGGTGGGTTCATAGCGGTGGTTACCGTCGAAAAAGACCAGGTCGGGTGTCATCGTATCCAGGGCCTGTGTCAGGGTATGGTCGAAATCCCCGCAGATCGTCCGGATATTGTCCAGCCCGAGGGTGCTGAAGTTGGCTTCTGCCGTCCGCAGGATGGCGGGCGCCCCTTCCAGGGTCAGCAATTCCTTCACCCCGGATGCGGATGCCATGTAGGCCGCACTCAATCCCAGTGATGTACCGAGTTCCAGCACCTGCCGGGCTCCGTAGTGTTCAGAGATGCGATGCAGCAGACGCCCATATTTCGGAGGCTTGGCAGCCATGCGGGCGATGTCGCAAACCCGACGGGTCTGCCGGTTGTCGGACACCGATCCGGCACCCAGATCGAGCACAGGGATCTCGGAATGGTCGCGCTTCAGGCGGGCCCGAAGGGCTTCGATCCGATCGAATATTGGGGGCTGATCTCCGGCATTGAGTACTTTTTCCGTGAAATCGTAGAGAAAGGGGGAATGGATGCCATGCCCCCGACCATTGGCCGCGGTCAGCAGGTAGTGCAGGTATTTGAACGCCAGACGATGAGCGGGATACACGCGATCTGTTTATTTGTCTGCCGGGATGGCGGTTTTCCGCTCCCATCGCTGGATGGTGAAGTCGTAGGCATGTTTCTCATCCTTCCGGAATGGTTGCGCCGAAACGAGGTTCCAGACTTCGGGGTCAAAGCCATGGAAATGGGTATCGGCCCCCGGAAATTCGGCATGCACACGTGTCAGGAGGACCCGGTCTGCCAGTGGCAGCGCCAGGGCGTAGATCTCGGCACCACCGGCGATGAAGATCTCCCGGCAGTTGGTTTCACGGGCCCAGGCGATGGCAGCGTCCAGGCTGTCGACATGCCGGAGGTCTGGTAACCGGTCGGACGCCGTGTCAGGTTGTCGGCTGATCACAATATTGAATCGACCGGGCAGTGGACGTCCCCCCATCGATTGGAAGGTCTTCCGGCCCATGGCCACCGGCATCCCCCAGGTCGTATTCTTGAAGAAACGCATGTCCTGCGGAAGTTTCCACAACAGGGCATTGTCGCGGCCAATGGCGTCATCTTCGCCCGCGGCGACGATGAGGGTGATCAGGGGAGCGCTGGTTTGTTCCATCGGAGGGGTTTTCAGACGGCGACGGGCGCCTTGATGGCAGGATGCGGGTCGTATCCTTCGAGGCTGAAGTGTTCATACCGGAAACCGAAGATATCCTTCACGGTCGGATCGATCCGCATCAACGGCAGGGGTCTCGGTTCTCGCGTCAGTTGTAGGCGGGCCTGTTCGAAGTGGTTGTTATATAGATGCACATCTCCAAAGGTATGCACAAAATCACCCGGCTTGAGGTCACATACCTGCGCGATCATCATCGTCAGCAACGCGTAGGATGCGATGTTGAAGGGTACACCCAGGAACACATCTGCCGAACGCTGGTAAAGCTGACAGGAGAGTTTCCCGTCCGCCACATAGAACTGGAACAGAGCATGACAGGGCATCAGGGCCATCCTGGGGAGTTCGGCCACGTTCCATGCGCTGACGATGAGTCGGCGGCTGTCGGGATTGCGGCGGATCTGATCCACCACATCAGAGATCTGATCGATGGTGCGGCCATCGGCCCCTTCCCAGGATCGCCACTGCTTGCCGTAGACGGGCCCCAGATCTCCGTTGGCATCGGCCCATTCATCCCATATCCTGACCCCGTGTTCCTTCAGGTAGCCAATGTTGGTGCTGCCCTGCAGGAACCAGAGCAGTTCGTGAATGATGCTCTTGACGTGGAGTTTCTTGGTGGTGAGCAGCGGGAATCCTTCGGAGAGATCGAAGCGGAGCTGATGTCCGAAAACGCTTCGGGTACCCGTGCCCGTCCGGTCCGACTTATCGGTGCCGTGCTCCAGGATATGGCGTAAAAGGTCCAGATAGGCCTGCATAGGTGCAAGATAACTAAGATTGATTTTTTATGTGACTGAGATTTTTTTGGGCGCTCATCCATCGATCCCTGGCGGGTGGCCGGGCGTTAATGTCATACGACGGGTCACGCATGATGGAATTTCATCCGGATGATGCGTCACATAGAGCAGGGTCTTGCCCGCCCGGCGGCAGAGCCGGTCCACCAAATGGTTGAATCGCAGGGTTTCCGCTTCATCCAGTCCCTGGCAGGGCTCATCGAGCACCAGCATGGGCGGTTGTTTGACGAGGGCGCGTGTCAATAGTACCAGCCGCTGTTCTCCATCGGACAGATTGGCAAAGGCTCGTTCCCCCAGGTGTGATGTGCCGGTCGCGGACATCCATAGCTGCACGATATCAAGCTGGGCGGGATTCGGTTTTCGGAACAACCCGATGGTGTCGAACAGTCCCGACGCCACGACCTGCCAAGCCTGGCTGCCGGTTTCGAAGTAGTGATGAAGTTCCGGAGAAACGAATCCGATCATCTTTTTAATGTCCCAGATCGATTCTCCTGAGCCCCGAGGCCGGTCGAACAGGCGGATGCGGTTGGCAAAGGCCTGGGGGTTGTCGCCGCACACGAGACTGAGCAGGGTGGACTTCCCCGCGCCATTGGGTCCTGAGATGCTCCAGCATTCACCGCGTTTCAGTATCCAGTCGAGGCCGGTGAGGATGACCTTCTCCCCGTAAGCCACGTGCAATCCTTCGATGCGGACGGCTTCCATGAAGTCGGGGTATTCATATGCCGGCGGGATGTCTTCCGGCGCCGTGCCGCTATCTTTCAGTGCATCATCTCGCAGGGTCTGTCGCCAGGCTTCATATGCCGAGGCATCTGAAAAGGGCACCAGTTTCCCGCCTTCCAGGCGATGTATATGGGTGACGCATCCCGGCAGGGGTGCCGGTCCGGTGACAATCAGGATCCGTTTACCGGCGAGGCAGAGGTCTGCGAGTGTCTGGTCGAGGGCGGCCCTGGCCCCGGCATCTAGGCCGGTGAAGGGATTATCGAGCAGCAGGATATCGGCCCCTTCCATCATCGCCCTGGCGAGCTGGAAGCGTTTGTGCTCGCCATTGGATAGCTGGATGAGCGGAGTATCCAGCCGGTGTGAGATGCCGATGTGTTGCAATGCTTCATCCATCGACATCTGCGGATGTGCGACCCTGGAGAGTTCCTCCCGGACCGTCCATGCATCCTGGGCATCCATTGAATTGAAACGCTGCTGGTAATAAAAGGAGGAGATATTGGATCGGTTGTGAAAACGATGCTGGCGTTCGATGACAGACCTGCGAAGATCACCGGTGCCGTCTTCGAATTGGATGGTGCCGCCATGCCATACCCTGCCCGCGAGCGCCCGGATCAGGGTGGTCTTGCCACAGCCCGTCGCACCGGCGATCAGCATGCAACAACCGGCAGGGAGTTGGAAGGAGATATCGTCCAGTAACAGGCGGGCACCCTGACGAACGGACAGGTGACTGACTTTCATGTGGAACAAAGGTATGAACGGCGCTGCGGATCTTCGACAAGTGCCCCCATGTAAACCATGCGCAATGTACCTTTGCAGATAAACCAATAAAAAATGCAGAAGCACATCAAACCGCTGCTGACCGGCATGCTGGCGTTGACGACCCTCGGGGCATCGGCGCAGGCGAAACGGGTGGAACAGGTTATCCGCAAGGGCGGAGAGATCGTCATACCTTACGAAAAGTACGTCCTGCCCAATGGACTGACATTGGTGGTGCATGAAGATCACAGTGATCCCATCGTGCACGTCGATGTGACCTACCATGTGGGCAGTGCCCGCGAAGAGATCGGGAAGTCCGGCTTCGCGCATTTCTTCGAACATATGATGTTCCAGGGCAGCGACAACGTGGAGAAGGGCCAGCATTTCAAGGTCATCACCGAGGCTGGTGGTACATTGAATGGATCCACCAACCGCGACCGCACCAATTATTACGAGACCGTCCCGAGCAACCAGCTCGAGAAGATGCTCTGGCTGGAATCCGACCGGATGGGCTACCTGCTCGATGCCGTCACCCAGGAGAAGTTCGAAAACCAGCGGAGTACGGTGAAAAATGAGCGTGGTCAGAACTACGACAACCGTCCTTATGGCCTCATCCAGGAGTATGCTTCAAAAAACATGTACCCTTACGGTCATCCTTACAGCTGGCTGACCATCGGTTATGTCGAGGACCTGAACCGGGTGAATGTGAACGACCTGAAGAACTTCTTCCTGCGCTGGTATGGTCCGAACAACGCCACGATCACGATCGGCGGTGATGTAAAGACGGCAGAGGTCGTGAAACTGGTGGAGAAATATTTCGGCAGGATCCCCAAGGGTCCGGCGGTGGAGAAGACGAAGCTGGAGCCTGTGAAGCTGGCATCAGACCGCTATGTTTCCTACGTCGACAACTACGCGCGCATCCCCTTGCTGGTGAAGGTATTTCCGACCGT
>CANHUK010000026.1 GCA_947463755.1 Chitinophagaceae bacterium | reverse complement strand
TGGGGAGCACCCATGCCTAACCGTGCCTATAACTTCCAAACGGAAAGTTTCGGTAGCCGGGTCTATGTGGGCGATAACGCCGGGATCTCAAATAGTACATCCACCGGCTTCAAGACCATGCTCACCGGTCGGTTGAACTACAACAAGAAATTTGGCCGTAACCATGATCTGGCGGCGCTCTTCGTCTATAGCGAAGAATACTGGTACGATCGCAGCCAGGGAAGTTCCAGGAATGACCGTCTCCACCCCAGTCTGAGTGAGATCAACGCGGCCCTCACGGATATCCAGTCCACCTCCGGTAACTCTACGGCAGAAGGCTTGCGCTCTTACATCGGCAGGGTCAATTACACCGCCTATAATAAGTATCTGCTCGAAGGTAACCTCCGGGTGGACGGTTCTTCCAAGTTCCTTGAAGGAAGCCGGTATGGTTGGTTCCCTTCTGTGGCAGCAGGCTGGAAGTTCACCGAAGAAAAATTCATCCAGCGGGTTACGGATCGATTCCTGACCAGTGGTAAACTGAGGGTATCTTACGGTTCGCTGGGTAATAACAGCGGTGTGGGCAGGTATGAGCAGAAGGAGACACTCTCCAACATCAACTACGTAGTAGGCAGCAGCGTACAGCGCGGTTTCGCCAATGCGAAAATGATCAACCGCTTCCTGACCTGGGAGACCTCTGCCGTCCTGAACGCCGGATTCGACCTGGCCTTCCTGAACAATCGCCTGACGGCCACCATCGATTATTATGATCGCCTGACCAGTGGGATGAACCGTCCTTCTGAGTTCTCGATCTTCCTGCTCGGTGCCTACAGCCCGGCGCCCCGGACCAATATCGGTAACCTGCGCAACCGAGGTATGGAGATCGATCTGACCTGGAAGGACCGCATCGGAAAAGTATTCTACGGCTTCAGCGGAAACTTTGCCTACAACCGCAACCGGCTGGAGTCCTGGAACACCCTGCTCCTGCGCGGCAACGTCTTCCTGGACATGCCATATCAATATATTTACTCTTATTTGGATCGGGGCATCGCCCAGTCCTGGGCAGATATCTACGCCGCTACTCCTCAAGGAGCCGCACCGGGTGATGTGTTGATCGAAGATCTGAATGGCGACGGTCGGATCACGGCCGATGACCGGAAGGCCTATCCGAATTTCCAGCAGGAGCGTCCGACGACGACCTTCGCATTCAACGCTTTCGTGAATTGGAAAGGATTTGACCTGACCGTGTTCATGCAGGGAGCTGCCGGTCGCAAAGATTATTGGCTGAACATTTACAATAACACAAACTTCAACAACGCACGATACGCTGCTTCCTGGGAACACTGGAACAATCCCTGGGCATGGGATAACCGCAGTGGAGCCTGGCCCCGGATGGGTGGCAGCGGCAACAACCGTTTGCAGAGCTCCTTCTGGATGGATGACATGAGCTTCCTCCGTGCCAAGAACGTTCAGTTGGGATATACCGTGCCTTCGAAGATGATGGAGCGACTGGGGATCACGAACCTGCGTATCGTAGGCTCCGCTGAAAACATCGGTACATTGACCCGATATCGCGGGCTGGATCCTGAAAAGGAAGGGGATGATAACAATGTGTATCCCATCAACAAGTCCTATTCCCTGGCCGTAAACCTGAGCTTCTAAATTTTTCGGAACATGAATTCTTTCCATAAGCATATGAAAAAGATCCACATACTCGCCCTTGGCCTGGTCGTGATGATGCAGACCTCCTGCAAGAAGGATCTGCTTGATCAGACGCCCACCGGTCTGCTGGACGCCCAGGTGTTCTGGAAGACCGAGGCAGATGCTACCATCGCCCTGATGTCTGCCTACGCGGCTACCCGTGCGGTGTTCAATCGTGATTACTATTTTGAAGGACAATCAGAATTTACCCGCTGCCGGGGCACCAGTGCCACCAGCGGTAATATCCTGCGAGGTGATCCCTATCAGGGTGCCAACTATGATCCTTCCGGTTATGGTGCCAGCTTTGACAAGTATTTCCAATATTTGTACGGTGCCGTGCATCGCAATAATTATGTGATCGAGAACATCACGAACAAGATGTTGCCTACGGCGACAGGTGCTTCCAGGACCAGTTTGGAAGCGATCATCGCTGAAGCCCGCCTGATGCGCGGCATGGTCTACTTCCGACTGATATCTATGTGGGGCGATGTACCCTATATCGGACGGATCATTTATGACAACAGTGAAGTCACACAGCTTACCCGTTTGCCGATCAAGCAGGTCCGGGATTCTATCCTGGCTGATTTTGATTATGCGGTCGCCAAGCTTCCGGCAAAGCCGGTGGGGCTGGGACGGGGTTCCAAGCCTGCAGCCCTCGCCTTCAGGGGAAAGCTGAACCTTTACTGGGGCAGCTGGAAGAAGAATGGATGGCCCGAACTGGAAGGCTTCCAGCAGAACACTGCTGAGGCACAGGCTGCATTTTCCGCCGCCGCAGCCGATTTCAAATCAGTCGCCAATGATTTTGGACTGACACTCTACAAAAACGGGGATCCCGGTCAGATCGATGCGCTGGGCAAGGCAGATATCCTGCCGAATTATTTCGAACTCTTCACACCCAAGGCCAACGGCAACTCCGAAGGTATCTTCGTCTTCACGCACTCCGGTACCCCGACGAACCCGTCGCAGGGTGAAGAGCTGATGCGCGATTTCTCAGGCCGCACCGTGGAAGGCTCCCAGTGCTGGCTGGCGCCCCGCTATGAGATCGCGGATCGCTATCAATTGATCACCACCGGGGAATTTGCGCCGAAACTGGTTCCAATGAACCCGACCACCAATCCGGCCGCCCGCACCACCCTGAACTCCGCGGTCAATCCCAATTCCTATGCCAACCGTGATTATCGCATGAAGGCATCCATGATGTGGGATTATGAAATGTGCATCGGTCTGACTGCGCTGAAATCGACCGGCATGTCGCCGTTCATATACCAGGCCTGGGCTGCGAATGTGACCATTGGCGGGGTAAGGTATATCTCTTATAACACGGACGGCAGCAATTCCGGATATGTTTTCAGGAAGTTCGTTCGCAATTACGAAGGGCTCGGAC
Organism: Chitinophagaceae bacterium; assembly: GCA_947463755.1. Classification (GTDB taxonomy): domain Bacteria; phylum Bacteroidota; class Bacteroidia; order Chitinophagales; family Chitinophagaceae; genus Pollutibacter. The sequence continues at coordinate 7,109 of CANHUK010000026.1, read as the reverse complement.
GGTCAGAAGGTGATTTCGCTTATCCCGTGATGCGACTGGCGGATGTGTACCTGATGTATGCCGAAGCAAGCAATGAGGTCAGCGGCCCGCTGGCTGATGCCATAGCCCTGGTGAACAGAGTGCGCGCACGCGGCGCCCTTCCCCCGCTGAAGGCAGACAAGTTTGCCAACCGTCAGGCTTTCTTCGATGCCATTGAACAGGAGCGCATCATTGAACTCGTGGCAGAAGGTCATCGCGGCTTCGACCTTCGTCGCTGGAGGGCCATCGAAAGAGTGTGGGGGCCTCCCGGAGGCGTGGGTGTTTGGCGTATAGACACCTATGGCGCACAGCAGCAGCGTTACTATCTGAACACGATCGATCGTGTGTATCAGCATAATTATATTTTCAGGATACCTCCCGGAGAGCGTGACCGCAACCCGAACCTGACCCAGAACATTCCCTGGCGTTGATCTGCCTCATTGTTGAATTATAAAGGAGAGAACATGAAGAACAAAATAAATATAAAAGGGATATTCGCGATGATGATGGTCGCCTCCCTGTTCCTTGGTTGTCAAAAGGATTTTCCTGTGGACGAAGACGGCCTGCTGATCACGTTCCGCCGGGAATGCTTCGTCAGCAACTTCGAATTGCTGGGTAACGACTTCGTCAGTGTTCGTAACGGGGTGCCCATCATCGACACGGTGGCCCAAACGATCAATGTCACGGTGAATTTCGGAACGGACCTCAAGAACCTGTACCCGCAATTCACGCTGGCGACGGATTGCAAACTGGATCCGAAGATCACCGGCAAGGTGGATTTTTCAGATCTGGCCAATCCAAAGACCTGGACCGTCGTTTCAGGAGACCGTCAGGTACGCAAGGCTTACAAGGTCTTTGTAAAGGTTCAATAATCCCCACAACTACATGATCATGCGTAAACATATTTTCAAGACCCTCATCGTTGCCGGACTTTGGGCCGTAACCCTGACATCCTGCGAAAAGGATGAATATAAGGTCCCGGATCCTGTATCCGCGCTGACGAATGATGCCATCAAACGTACGCTCGGCCCGAACATCGCATCATTGCCGATCGAATTCGTCTATGCGATGGCCATCCCCAAAAGCAAGGGCAAACTGGCCTTTGCCGAAGTGACAGCTTCCATCCCGGGTGCGGCCGGTACTTTCCTTGAGCACCGCTCTTTCTACACCAACTCCAGCGGTGTGGACGTGCCGGTTACCGTGGGTACCCCATCGGTCACCAATGGCGCCACCACCAAGATGAATTTTACCGTGGATACCAGTGCGGCATCCCTCCGCTACTACTACATCGTACCAAACGAAGCACGTGGCCAGAAGGTAAAATTCACGTTTTCCGTGACCGCCAGCGATGGAACCACCGCCTACTATGAGATGGGCCCCTATGATGTGTCCAAGATGGAGATCAAGCGGAACATCGCTGTGTCCAACAACAACATGGCTTTCCTGTCGATCGCCGACATGACCTCCTATAATGCCGCCTCTGCTGCATCCAATGCTGCAAAGATCGATCTGGTATATCTGTACAGAACTACACCGACAACTTTCACGCATGGTCTGGTGGCCCCTGGTGCAGATGCTGCACTCTACCTGCCGGGCGTAACCCTGCCTTCCGGCGTAAACAATGCCACAAAGGTCATTAAAGTGTTCAGTTTGCAGGACCGGAATCTCGCACAGATGCAATTCGGTATCTATGTCGATGATATCGATATGCAAAAGGTAGATTTTAACAACGCCCCCCTCCACGCTGTCGGCCTGCGGGCAGAAAACGGCGTCTGGGTAGAAACGGCAGATAAGAAATATCGGGCCTACGTCTTCATCAACTCCGTAAACGCAAATGGCAGTGCGGTGGTCAGTATGTTGCGGTATGATATGACGGCCAAATAAAATCATCATTCACTTTCAATGAAAGTCCCCTGCGCATCCATCCGGACATGCCAGGGGACTTTTTTCTTGCATATGAAATACCTGATCCCCATCCTGGTCTGGGTTGTCATCTCGATCGGAACAACCTATGCTCAAGCCTTCAGACATCCCGGCATCTATCAATCGGCAGCGGATCTTGCGGAACTGAAGCGCAGGATTGCCACAGGCGAATCACCCTGGAAAGAAGCATATGTTCGACTCAAATCCTTCGCAGATACCGCATTCGTCATCAGGCCTGCCGCCCATGTCATGCGTGGGCCTTACGGCAAGCCGAATATTGGCGGCGAGGACCTCCGAAAGGGGGCTGAGATGGCATACCATTGTGCCTTGATCTGGCAGCTCACCGGAGATCGGAAATATGCAGATCAATCCATCGCCATTCTTAATGCCTGGTCGGCCACGCTGCAGGATTTTGATTTCAACGACGCTAAGTTGATCGCCGGACTCACCGGACATGTTTTTTGCAATGCCGCTGAGATCCTTCGATACAGTTCTTCCGGATGGAAGCCTGCCGATCAGGATGCATTTAAGCGCATGCTGAGAACGGCCTATTACCCCGTGCTGAGGTACTACTATCCCCAGGCCAACGGGAACTGGAATGGGGCCATCATCCAGTCACTGCTGGCGATCGCCGTGTTCACGGATGATAGAAAGTTATTCGACGAAGCAATCCATAACTTCCTGCATGCACCTGTGAACGGGAGTATTTTCAAATATTTTTATCCGAGTGGACAATGTCAGGAGACCATGCGGGATCAGGGACATGTACAACTCGGCATCGGCCAGTTCGCCGGAGCGGCACAGATCGCCTATACCCAAGGCGTCGATCTTTTCCGGCTGGCAGGAGCCCGGATGGCCCTGGGATATGAATACTCAGCGTCCATCCTGATGGGCCAACGCCCGCATGCCTATGGCGTCATCTCTGAACGTGCCATGGAATTGCGGGATGATTTTGAGTATGTGTATCGACATTATGAAGCGATGGGTATCGACCTTCCCTGGACAAAAAAATGCGCTGACAGCATTCGGGCGCGTGCACATCGTTCGGTGTTGACTTCCGTCAGACAGTGGCGCCGTCCGACTGTCCCTTATCCGGTTCCGGTAGTGTCGAAGATCGGATACCCTGCCGGTGCCGTGGAGGCTGCTGCCGCAACAACGCCTGCTGCGGCCATCGTGGTGGAAGCCGGCATGCCTGTACAGCCGGTGATCGATCGGGCCGCAGGATCCGGAGCCACGATCCTGCTCAAGCGTGGTGTGCATACCATCCCCGCCCCGCTGCGGCTGAAAAGTGGCATCACCATCGCCGGAGAGGGGCTTGGGACCATCATCTTCCTCGATCCCGCTTCGGGTCAGCGGGATGCCATGACCAACGACATCGACAGCCTTCGGGGTATCACCATCCGGGACCTGGTCGTGGAATGCGGTAACAGGACAGATGTACCTTCAGATCCCAATTCCAACCGATCTTACCGCGGTGGATGGAACAGGGGTGGTATCATCCTCCGTACGGAACAGACCGGCAGTATCCGTGATATTACTTTGGAGCGGATCACGGTCCGAAATGCCACATACAACGGCGTGTTCATCAATGGTTCGGCAGATGTCCGGATCCGTCATTGCGATTTCAATGAGAACGGAGGTACCGTCGTGCCAGGCCCCAGATTGCAGCACAACCTGCTGATCAGTCATTCGAAGCGGATCGATATCTCCGGTTGCCGACTGTCGACATCTCCGGCAGGTTGCGGACTGTCGGTCGATCACTGCGAAGCGCTGAGTGTCCGCGACTGTGAGGTGTCCCGGAATGGCTGGGATGGCATCCTGGTGGCGGAAAGCCGGAACCTAAGATTCACCGGCAACCTGATCGAAGCCAATGATCGTCATGGGATGAATGCGGAATGGCTGCACAATGGTTCAGCAGGACTAACGGTTACGGATAACCGAATTCAATACAACACGGGCTGTGGCTTGCGTGCATCCGCTGTTAAAGACTGGATAACATCCCGAAACCGCTTCGAAGGCAACGGAAAGGGTGTTGAATGTATGTTACCAACGCCTGTCAGTCTCGGTCAGCGGGATTGAATCTCTGTATATCAATTCCGTTTCCACCGATTCCTGAGCAGTAGGATCTGCGGGAAATCGGTGATGCCTTTCATGGTCAACTTTGTCGCCTCGAGTGGATTGTGAAAATAGGAGCCGAGGAGAATATCGACGCCGCCATCGGCATCGATATCTGCGCACTCCATGGTCAGCCATTTGCCCATGCGAGCGGCGGGCATCAGAAGCCTGTCGAACTGCAGTCCACCTTTGTTCTCGAGTAACAGGAAACCGTGGATGGGGTCATCCGGGTCATCATAGAAGGAGATGGCTGCAATGTCAAGGTCTCCGTCCCGGTCAAAATCTGCGGCCATGGCCTTGCTGGCACCCGGCAGCGGAAAGAATGCCCCCTGCCTGAATTTGAATCCGCCTTCATTCAGAAAGATCCTGACCCCGTGGTAGGGCTTACGGATGGGGGAGAAGTCCCAGTTATCTCCGTTAGAGACGAGCAGGTCCGGGTCACCGTCGCCGTCCATGTCGTTCAGTTCCATGTGACTAAGTCCGTGTAATGGCGAGAAGGCCAGGAGGACTTGCAGGGAGAATCTTCCATCCCCCATATTCTTTAGCAGCACGATCTGTTCCTGTGCCTGCGCCATGAGTGCGATGATATCGAGTCGTCCGTCTTGGTCGACGTCGTGCAGAATGGTCTGGCGCGCGCCTGATCTGGCGATCAGGGGTTCCGCCGCGGTCGGATCCTGTCCGGGAAAGAGTGTCAGCCGGCCGGTGTGATGCCCGAACTCGCAGACGACCGCATCCTGTATTCCGTCGCCGTCAATATCTCCCAGGGATACGTGAACGGGCCGGGCGAGTCCGACGATCGGAGGTTTCGCTGCGATGCTATTTGCTGTGTCGTTCAGGTCAAACAGTACGCCGTTGCGTTGCTCGGTGGGAGCGATCGAGCCTACCAGCAGCAGCCGGGCTGGACCCGCTGATGGGAAGAGGATGTGGGCAGGCGGACCGGTCAGGCTCCAGCTGTTCAGCAGCGCAAGGCCGGAGTCGAGCAGGAATAGTCTCTGGCCGGCATCTCCGACATAGATCTGATGTCGTAATGTGTCGAAGGCCATCATGGAGATGGCTGGAACGGACTGCGCTGAAACCTTCAGTGGGAGGGCTTGAAATTGCTCCTTGTCGAGGGTTTGTTCCGGGCCGATAACGGGTTGGCGGAGCTGCTGAGGGGCGGCCCCGGTGAAGTAGGAGACGATATCATTCCATTCTTGTTGGGTGACAAGCGGTTTGTTCGGGTAGATCCCAAGGGACTCGACACGTGCCTTTTCTTCCGGGTCGAGATCGGCGAGGGGGTCGTTGTCTGAACCTTGTAACCCCAGACGCCATCCCATGGCGGGCAGCACCCGGCTGGCCCAGGTTTCGCGATCCAGCATGCCCGGTTCAGGAAACTGATGGCACCCCCCACAAAACTGCATGGCGGTGAGTCGCGGGTTTCGGCCGGCTTTTGTTGAAACTTGCGATCTCAGAGTTGAAACAGGCCCGGCTATGAGGAGCATAAATACAATCCAAACATGAAAATGTTTACAACTTAGGGGCCTGATATGCAGCAATCGCATTATCATAGAGGTCTTAAATGGTATCTTGTGGTGCTTTATGCAGTTCTAAGATAATCACAGAAAACAAACAAAGGTTTAGCCGTTGGGCATATTTAATCAACTCATTAACATGTCTGACATTATCCGCTTGGATGATGCAGCACAATTCTTTAAACCAAAACAAGCATCAACATGAGAAAAAGAGCAGGTTTGCTTTTCCTCTTCCTCAGCCTGGTGTTCGGCAGCGCAACGCTGTTTGCACAGGCCAGGAAGACGGTCGCGGGTGTCATCCGCGATGCATCAGGAACGGGTCTGGCAGGTGCCAGCGTGGCCGAAAAGGGCACCCGGAACAGTGTTTTGACCGACGAGAACGGTAATTTCAAGATGACCGTGGCATCCAATGCGAGTCTGGTCGTATCGTTCGTAGGTTATGTCTCTCAAACGATCCCCGCCAGTCGTGCTGATCTGAACATCACGCTGGAGCAGGGATCGAACAACCTGGATGAGGTGGTTGTCACCTCCCTGGGTATCGGTCGTAAGCAGAAGGCCCTGGGTTATGCGGTGAGCACCATCTCCGCTACTCAGCTGACGGATGCAGGTACGCCGAACTTTGCCACGGCATTGTATGGTAAGGCACCTGGTGTGCGCATCGCGGCAACGCCTGGTGGTGCCACTTCTGCGGTGAACATCAACATCCGCGGCATCAACTCGGTCACGGGTAAGAACCAGCCGCTGATCGTACTCGACGGTGTGCCCATCCGTAACCAGGAAGTCAGCAACGACAACTACTGGGGCGACCAGCGCGTCCGTGGTAATGGTCTGCTGGACATCCAAACGGAGGACATCGACAACATTTCCATCCTGAAGGGAGCATCCGCTGCCGCACTGTACGGTTCTGAAGCTGTGAATGGTGTGGTACTGATCACCACCAAGACAGGTAAGGGTACCCGCAAGGGCCTTGGCGTTGACGTCAATGCCACCTATGGCGTAGAAAACATTGCTTATCTGCCCCGCTATCAGAATGTGCGTGGTTATGGTATGGTGCCTAAGCACGTGGCAGACCTCGGTCAGGATAAGGATGGTTTCATCATGGCCGACCTCGATGGTGACGGTGTGAAAGAAACCCGCGCCCTCCCCAACGCTTCCATTAACTATGGTCCCCGTTTCGATGGTAAGCCCATCGCCGGCTGGGATGGTGTTGTTCGTCCCTATCAGTCTCAGGAGGACGCATATGCGGCTCTCTATCAGCAGGGCGCCAACTCCAACATCAACGTGGCCGTGACCAACAGCAGCGATCGTTCCAACCTTCGCTTCTCGCTGAGCCGTCAGGACAACCAAATGATGAGTTTGAACTCCAAGAACGTGAAGAACGTGGCCAACCTGAACGTAAATTTCAAGGTAAGCCGGAAGTTCTCCACCGACCTGCTGGTCAATTTCGTCAACCAGCAGACCAACAACCGTCCGTATTCCATCGACCGGATGACCAACAACTTCACCGGTATGATCGGTCGCTTTGATAACGGTGCCTGGTAT
>CANHUK010000025.1 GCA_947463755.1 Chitinophagaceae bacterium | reverse complement strand
TGAGAAAGGCGAATTCACTGAAGATACTGTAAAGGCCCGTCAGACGGGTGACTTCCCGATCCTCGAGCCGAAAGAGGTCGAATTCATGGACGTCGCTCCCAACCAGATCGTGGGTCTGTCCGCTTCATTGATCCCCTTCCTTGAGCATGACGATGCCAACCGTGCACTGATGGGATCGAACATGCAGCGTCAGGCCGTTCCGCTGATCCTGCCGGATGCCCCGATCGTGGGTACCGGTTTGGAAGGTAAGGCCGCCCGTGACGCCAGGATCCAGATCCATGCAGAAGGAAATGGCGTGGTCGAGTTCGTTGACGCCAATGAGATCCATGTGCGCTATGAGCGCAATGAGTCCCAGAAACTTGTCAGTTTCGAGGATGATCTTAAGATCTACAAACTGACCAAGTTCGTTAAGACCAACCAGGAGACCAGTATCACGCTCAGGCCAGGTGTCCAGAAGGGACAGCGTGTGAAGGAAGGTGACTTCCTCACTGAGGGATATGCGGTCAAGAATGGCGAACTTGCATTGGGTCGTAACCTGAAAGTGGCCTTCATGCCCTGGAAGGGTTACAACTTCGAGGATGCCATCGTAATCAATGAAAAGGTAGCGCGGGAAGATCTCTTTACCTCCGTCCATATCTCCGAGTTTGAGCTGGAGGTGCGTGACACCAAGCTCGGTGAGGAGGAATTGACTCCCGATATCCCCAACGTATCCGAGGAAGCGACGAAGGACCTCGATCAATATGGTATCATCAGGATCGGTGCCCAGGTAAAAGAAGGCGACATCCTGATCGGTAAGATCACGCCAAAGGGCGAGAGTGACCCTACGCCGGAGGAAAAACTATTGCGCGCCATCTTCGGCGACAAGGCCGGTGATGCTAAGGACGCCTCTCTGAAGGCGCCCAGTGGTACCGAGGGCGTGGTCATCGGAAAGAAACTCTTCCAGCGTGCCCGCAAGGATAAAAATGCCAAAGTCCGGGAGAAGGCATCGATCGAGAAACTGGAGAAGATCCATGATCAGAATGAGAAGGAACTCCTTGAGTTGCTGATCGGGAAACTTCAGACCCTGCTGAAGGACAAGCCATCTTCCGGCGTGTCCAATAACTTCGGTGAGATGCTGATCGGGAAGGGTGCGAAGTTCACTGCCAAAAATCTGGCCCAGTTGGATTATCAGAACGTCAACCCGTTGGGTTGGACGAGCGATGCCAAAACGGATGATTCGATCAATACCCTCCTGCATAACTACAATATCAAATACAACGAGGAACTCGGTCGTTACAAGCGGGAGAAGTTCAACATCTCGATCGGTGATGAATTGCCGGCCGGTGTCCTTAAGCTCGCCAAAGTTTTCCTGGCCGTTAAGCGGAAGCTGAAGGTGGGAGACAAGATGGCCGGCCGCCACGGTAACAAAGGTATCGTCGCCAAGATCGTGCGCCAGGAGGACATGCCCTTCCTGGAAGATGGAACGCCTGTCGACATCGTACTGAATCCGCTGGGCGTACCCAGTCGTATGAACCTCGGACAGATCTATGAAACCATTCTTGGATGGGCCGGGGAGAAGTTGGGTATCCGTTTCTCTACACCGATCTTCGACGGAGCCACGGTGGATGAGATCAAGGAACTGATCAATAAGGCAGGACTTCCCGCATTCGGCCACACTTATCTCTATGATGGTGAAACCGGAGAGCGTTTCCACCAGAAAGCCACAGTGGGGATCATCTACATGATGAAGCTGCACCATATGGTGGACGACAAGATGCATGCCCGTTCGATCGGTCCTTATAGTCTCATCACCCAGCAGCCGCTTGGTGGTAAGGCGCAGTTCGGTGGTCAGCGTTTCGGTGAGATGGAAGTGTGGGCGCTCGAAGCCTATGGTGCTTCAAACATCCTTCAGGAGTTGCTCACCCTCAAGTCTGACGACATCATCGGACGTGCCAAGACCTACGAGGCCATCGTCAAGGGAGACAATGTCCCGCGTGCCGGCATACCGGAATCCTTCAACGTACTTGTACACGAATTGAGGGGCCTGGGTCTGGACCTGCGTTTCGACAACTAACCATTGTCCAACCGATATATACAGCCGTTCATGTTTGCATGAACGGCTGTTTTATTTACCGAGTATTTCTTTTACTTCGTCGGTAATCCTTCTGAATCGGCCTGTGTTTGGATCGATGAGGCACCATATGGTCATGACCTCTGCGAGTATGCGGCCGTCGCGCGTTTGAATACGTACCCTGCGGATGCTTGACATGGCATCAGTTTCTCCTACCCAGGTAAGTGCGATGATGTCGGTTCCGGGGAGTATGGGTGCGAGATAGTCGATCTCATGACGTCGGACGACCCATGCAAACTGATCCGCCCGATCTCCCGCCAGCTGTTTCCAATGCCTGAGGGCTGCCTGTTGTATCCATGACAGGTGGACGGCATTGTTGACATGTCCCCTGTCATCGATCTGTTCGGGAATGATCGTGATGTCCATAGCCATACAGCCGTCCAACGGGGGCTGTTCTAACTGTTTTTTATTCGCCATGTGTCCTCAGATCCCTGTCGGATCCTCCCTTTTTATTGTGTCTGTAAGGTGATTTTTCAAATATTATAAAACATTTAATGAAAATGTGATTTCGCTGCATCAATTTTCAATTTTAACAAAAAAAAATTCTTTTTCTTTAGCTTTTGTTAATTTGAAATGCAACGGGCGCATGTAATTATGTAATTTAGTCCGTTGCTAAAAGGATTAAACAATTTAATGTTTAGGATATATGTGATAGAAACTAAACAAATCTGTTAGATTTTCATTAACTATATACAACAAAACCCCTTGTTATATGAACACGATTTTCTTAGACGTCATGACGATCAACGCGAATGATCCCGTCACATTCACCTTTTTCACGGGCTACATGGCCATGTTCGCCGCCTCTGTATTCTTTCTTTTCGAGCGTGGCCAGGTCGATGGCAAGTGGAAGACTTCTTTGCTGGTTTCCGGTCTGATCACCGGTATTGCTGCCGTGCATTACTATTACATGCGCGATTTCTTCGCAGCCACCGGCAAAACTCCGGTAGCGCTCCGTTACATTGACTGGACGCTGACGGTGCCCCTGATGTGCCTTGAGTTCTATCTGCTGCTGAAGCCTGCAGGTGCCAAGGCTGCCTTCATGTGGAAGCTGATTGCCGCCTCCGTGGTAATGCTGGTGGCTGGTTACATCGGTGAGGCCTTCAATGCGGATGGTTCATCTTCTCACAACGTTATGTGGGGTGTGATCTCTACGCTGGGTTATGTTTACATCCTGCATTCTGCCTGGTTTGGCGAAGCCAAGAAACTGGCAGCTGCAAGCAGTTCTGCTTCTGTACAGAAGGGCATTCAGGCCCTGGCATGGTTTGTACTTGTCGGATGGGCTATCTATCCGATCGGTTACATGTGTGCACCCGGTGGCTGGTTGAGCGGTGTCTTCAATCCGGAAGACGTCAACCTGTTCTACAACCTTGCGGATGCCGTCAACAAGATAGGTTTTGGTCTGGTGGTTTATGGTATCGCCACCAGCGAGTCTGCCAAGGCTTGATATCCGTAGTACCTGATTCCATATCGCCCTCCGTTTGGTCATTCATCTGACGGGGGGCGATTTTTTTCTCAAGTTGTTCAATTTTCTTCGGTATGCGGATCAGATTGCTGTTACTGCTTCCGGGACTCCTGTTCGTGTTGCTTGAGTTCATGGGTTGGACGATGCCCATGTCTGTCCAGTTGGGTGTTTTCCTGGCGGGCCTTCTCATGCTGGGTGTCCCGCATGGTGCTGCCGATCTGCTGGTGGCCGACCATGTGGTTCGACGGGATGGGGGGCAGTTCAGGATCTTTACATTCTTGTTTGCGTATCTCGGCCGTATTGTGCTGTTTGGATTGTTACTATGGTTGTTGCCCTGGGTGGGACTTGGCTTGTTCCTGTTGATATCCGCCTTTCATTTTGGGGAAACCGATCTTTCCAGGCACGAGTTGTCCGGTTTCTGGGGAAAGGCCTTCATTGTTACTTATGGAATGATGTTGCTGGGCATCCTGTTGCTGACGCACCTCGATGAGGTTCAACCTCTACTTGCATTTCTGGAGCGGGGGAGTGATATATCAGTTTGGATGTCGATGCTGGAGCGCTGGCGCTCGATAACGCTGGTCTTATTCTTCACCGCTTTGTCCTTCACCGGGTTGATGGTTCATCGCCGCCACCCTTCCTTTTTCCGTAGCTGGTTTCGAACAGAGGCCTTTCTTTTTCCGGTCATGCTGCTCCTGTTATGGCGCTTGCCATTGTTGTTGGGTTTCACTTTTTATTTTATCGGCTGGCATTCTGTTATCTCCCTGAGCAGCATTATGCGCTATCTGGTGAGTATCAACGGCGTGGCGGCAGGCCGGGTCTGGAAGCAGATGCTGTTGTACAGCGGACTGGCCATTGCGGGTACGATGTTGATCGGCGCGTCGGGTTTCATGTTTACCGAGGTCAACGCCATGTTATGGTATGCATTTATGTCTTTGGCTGTGCTCACGGGACCGCACATGGAAGTCATGCATGACATGTATGGTGCGCTTCGTCGCAAATAACGTGTCGCTCGCTATGCCTGTCATCTGTCCGGTGCCGCTCCACTTCGTGATTGGAATTACGCGAATCCTTCCAGATAGCTTTTGAGGGCTTCATCCCTAGCGGGTATTTCCGTGGACTTTTTTTCAGCTTCCATGATGGGTCGTACCTTTTCGGGTATGGGTACTGACAGGCCTGTAGCCGCCTCCACACTGTCCGGGAATTTCACCGGATGAGCGGTCTCCAAAATGTAACCCTGTTGTCCGGGATGTGTCCGGATCCACCGTTCAAGGGCAAGATAACCCACGGCTCCGTGGGGATCGAGCAGATATCCTGTTTCCCGGTGAACACGGGCGATGGTATCCGTAGTTTCCGCATCGGTGATGCTTTCACTGTGCAGTTGTCCGGTGAGCGATTGTCTGTTTCCGAAGATTTCCAGAATGCGTACAAAGTTGCTCGGGTCCGCCACATCCATGGCATTGGAAATGGTGGCTATGGCCGGATTCGGAGCATAGTGGCCATCATTCAGAAATCGGGGTACGGTGTCATTGGCATTACAGGCCGCAATGAAATGGGCGATGGGCAATCCTGAGGACCAGGCCATCATTCCGGCGCAGATATTTCCGAAATTTCCGCTGGGCACGGATACGACCGGTGGCTGATGTTGTTGCCATTGTTGCCAGGCCAAAATGTAGTACAATTGTTGCGGCAACCATCTGGCTACGTTGATGGAATTGGCGGAAGTGAGGAATACTTTGGACTTGAGATCTGCATCCATGAAGGCCTGCTTGACCATCCGCTGGCAGTCGTCAAAATTTCCATCCACTTCAAGCGCATGGATATTCCGACCGAGGGTGGTGAGTTGCTTCTCCTGCACTGGACTCACTTTCCCCGAAGGATAGAGGATGACGACATCCACGCCATCGACATCAAAGAATCCATTGGCTACGGCACCACCCGTATCTCCGCTGGTGGCCACCAGTACCACGATCCTGCCGCTCCGTTCCTGTGAAAAATGCCCCAGGCATCTGCTCATGAATCGGGCACCCACATCCTTGAAGGCGAGGGTCGGCCCGTGGAAAAGTTCGAGGCTGGCGATCTCGGGTGTGATCGGAACGAGGGGGATGTTGAAATCCAGGGTCTCATGTACGATGCGTCGCAGATCGACTTCGGAGATGCAGTCGCCCACATATGGGTGCATGACCTGCCAGGCCATTTCATCTCTGTCCATGGTCTTGATTGCATTCAGGAACGGCTTTTCCCATCGTGGGATCTCCGTAGGAAAGTAAAGGCCCTTGTCGGGGGCCTGTCCCTGAATGGTGGCGGTCCTGAAGTCGACATCGGGCGAGGCGCCCCCCAGGCTTCGATACGTCATCTGTCCGTTTTTTTCGTTTAGGCGTTTCCGTTAGTCCTGTTCAAGTATGCGTACTCCTTCTGTGTTGACGCGGGTGACATGAATCCGGTGATCGATGCCGATCCTTGAATAAACATCACGCATGATATCGGCCATTAGATGGGCCTTTTCTTCGTCGCGGTTCAGCATGAAGATAGAGGGGCCGCTGCCTGAGATGCCACCACCGAGGGCGCCGGCTTCCATGCATTGTTGCTTGACATCGTTGAATCCGGGGATGAGGATGCTGCGGACGGGTTCGATGATGACATCTTCGAGTGACCGGCCGATGAGGTCATAGTCGCCCTTCATGAAGCCTGCCACGAGGCCTGCGATGTTTCCCCATTGCCGGATGGCCTGTTTGAGTTGCACCTCCTTGCGGAGGATCTGTCTGGCGTCGGAGGTGCGCACTTCGATCTGCGGGTGCACGACGGTGACGTGGAGTGGGGGAGCTTCGAGTTGAACGATGTCCAGCGGATGGATGGCGCGGATCAGGGTCACACCGCCGTAGATGCAGGGTGTGATGTTGTCTGCGTGTTTTACCCCGCTGGCTACTTTTTCTCCGTTCATGGCGAAGCGGACCAGGTCGGGGCCTGAAAAGGGTTTACCCAGCAGGATATTGGCTGCGACGACGGCGCCTGCGGAACTGGCGGCGCTGGATCCCAGACCGCTTCCGGGTTTGATGCGCTTGTCTACCGTAAGGGTAAATCCTGGAATTTCCGGGAGTTCTTCCATCAGGGCCAGCAATGCGGCGCCTGCCACATTTCGTTCCGGTTCTAGCGGGAGTCCATAGTCATCGATATGTCGGATCCTCAATCCCGGTGCTCCGCCGATCTCCAGTTCCATGATGTCCACCGGATCTTCCAGGGCAAGTCCAAGGATGTCAAATCCGCATACGAGGTTCGCTACGGTGGCAGGTGCCGCTATCTTGATTCTGCGGGGCATCTTTTTCGTTTATGCGTCTGCGTTAGTATGTCATCGGAGGGTTGCCCGGATGATATCGGCGAACACGCCGCTGGCCGTCACTTCTGCACCGGCTCCTGCACCCTTAACTACCAAGGGTTGGTCGGGATATCGTTGTGTCTGGAACAGCACGATATTGTCCTTTCCGTAGAGGTGGTAGAAGTCGTGTTCAGGCGAGATGTGTTTGAGTCCGACTTCAGCTTTTCCATGATCCAGGCTGGCCACGAATTTAAGTTTACAGCCGGCGGCGGAGGCCTCTTCGTAGATCGCTCTGAAGTGTGGTTCCTGTCTGCTCATCTCCGTGTAGAAATCCTCGACGGATCCCTGCATGCAGGATTCCGGCAGAAAGGCGTTGCAGCGGATGTCGTCCATTTCGATGTATTCTCCGGCTTCGCGTGCGAGGATCATGATCTTTCGCATGACGTCGGTACCGCTGAGGTCGAGCCGGGGATCTGGTTCGGTATAACCTTCGGCCTGTGCCTGTCGGACCACTTCGGAGAACGGTCGGGTGCCGTCATAGTTGTTGAATACGAAGTTGAGGGTGCCGCTGAGGACGGCTTCGATCCGGTGGATCACATCTCCGCTGCCGCGCAGGTCGTTCAGGGTGCCGATGACGGGCAGGCCTGCGCCCACGTTGGTTTCGAAAAGGAAGCGGCAGTTGAATTCGCGGGTGAGGTCTTTGAGGCGTTGGTAGTTATCATATGCCGAGGATGCGGCGATCTTATTGCAGGCGACGACCGACATCGATCTGCGGAGCAGTTTTTCATAAACAGGAGGAACCTGGTCGCTGGCGGTGATGTCGACGAATACGGTGTTGCGGAGGTTCCGTTCGATCATCACGTCGGTGAATTTGCCGAGATCAGCGGGTTCCCCGGCGTCGAGGAGTCCCTGCCATCCTTCGAGGTCGATGCCTTCTTCGGAGAGCAGCATGCGTCTGCTGTTCGACAGTCCCATGACGCGTACCTGCAGGCGGAGCTGTTCTGCAAGGTATGCCTGTTGTTTTCGCAGCTGATCGATCAGTCGGCGTCCTACATTACCGGTGCCTGTGATGAACAGGTTTACCTGCTTGTAGGTGGTTTCGAAGAATTCTTCGTGGAGGATGTTCAGCGCTTTACGAACATCGGCGGTGGAAATGACGGCGGAGATGTTTCGTTCGGAGGATCCCTGGGCGATGGCACGCACGTTAACACCATTTCGTCCGAGGGTTCCGAACATGCGGCCGCTGATGCCCGGGTGGCTTTTCATCTGTTCGCCGACGAGGGCCACGATCGAAAGGTCTTTCTCTATTCGGAGCGGCTCGACTTTCTGGAGGGCGATCTCTATGGAGAAGGCTTCATCCACGAGTTGTCTGGCATCTTCGCTCCGGGCATTGTCGATGCCTACGCAGATGCTGTGTTCGGACGAACCCTGAGTGATGAGAATGACGTTGATCTGCCCCTGCGCAAGGGCTTCGAAAAGTCTTTTGGAAAACCCGGGGACACCCACCATGCCGCTGCCTTCGAGGCTCAGCAGGGCGATGTTGTTGATGCTTGAGATGCCTCTCACGATCTCATGCTGAGGGTTGTTTCGGTTTTCTATCACGGTGCCGGGGTCGTCGGGGGCGAAGGTGTTCTTCACCCAGACGGGGATGTTCCTGGACATCACGGGCTGTATGGTGGGCGGATAGATCACTTTGGCGCCGAAGTGGGATAGTTCCATCGCCTCCTGATAGGAGATGGAGGGGATGATCCGGACATTACTGACCCAGCGTGGGTCTGCTGTCATCATGCCGGACACGTCCGTCCAGATTTCGAGGATCTGTACGTCGAGGGCTGCGGCGAAGATGGCGGCGGTATAGTCGGATCCTCCGCGTCCGAGGGTGGTGGTGGCACCTTTGCCCTCAGAAGCGATGAAACCCGGCAGTACGGATACATCTTCGCGGGTATCACCGGCCCAGTTCCGGATCAGATGGCCGGTGGTATCGAACTGTACGGTGGCATGGCCAAAGTCTGCAGATGTGCGGATCAGCTCCCGGGCGTCCGCCCAGGTGGCATTGAGACCATGGGCATGAAAGGCCGCGGCGATGATCCGGGAGGAGAGCAGTTCTCCATAGCTTACGATACGGTCGCGGGTGCGGGCAGAAAGTTCACCAAGCAGAAATACGCCATTGCAAATATCTTCAAGGTCGTTGCAATGTTTCTTGACGAGACTGAGGGTACCGCTCTGCTGATTGACGGGGAGGAGTGACTTGACCGTTTGCATGTGTCGGTCTTCCACAATGGCGAGTGTATCCCTGAATGCTTCGGAGCCGGAGGCGGCCTGGTCGCCGCAGCGCAGGAGGGTGTCGGTGATGCCTCCGAGTGCAGAGACAACGACGATGGCCTGTCCGCGGTCAAGGCGTGCCCTGACGATGTCGAGTACCTTGCGGATATTGTCCGCGTTGGCGACGGAACTGCCGCCGAATTTCAAGACCTGTTTCATGTTTTGTTGGAAGGGGTAAGAGGGAATAACTTTCGATTCGCTGTTGGGCCCATGCCCGATGGATGATATGTGTATGTGCAACCCTTAACGGGTTGTAATAATAGTGATGGTGGTCATGTTGATGACCGGAATAGCGGCAGCAAATCGATATATAACGTCGGACCTCATTTAGATTGATGCAAGTTAACATGTCAGGACGAGAATTCAAAGCAACTCCGGATTTTGTATTATCTTCGGGATACTGCCTGCCATAGAAGCGACGATTCCTTCTTCAAATTCCCACGACGATGAGTGTCCATCAGAACGCCGCCCTGCAGCAGTTCAAGACGCAGGTAGGCATCAAGTATCAGTTGTACAACAGTCTTTTTACCTCGCTTCCGTTTCATCGGATCGAGAAGACAGGTATCCTGTTATCCCTGTTATCTTCCAACTGTGAGGAGGGATATCGCCGGAACCTGAGTCCTGTTCAGATCATCGAGGATTTTTTTGAGCGGCATACTACCTACGCCACGACCCAGGAGCGGCTTGACCTGCTGTTTCGGTTCGTTCAATATGTTGAGCGGCAGGTGGTGCTTTTCGATGCGCTGGAGGATGCGGCCTTCCGAGATGTGAATGACATGTCCGGTGTGGGCACGCTCAAGCAACTCGAGTCGGAGGTACGTCAGGCGCATCTGGAAGACAGGCTGGGGGAGAAGTTGAAGGATTTTGCCGTGAGGCTGGTACTCACAGCGCATCCCACCCAGTTCTATCCGGGGTCTGTGCTGGGGATCATCAATGATCTGTCCCGCGCCGTATCGGATAATCATGTCGGGCAGATCAACACATATCTTCAGCAGCTTGGTAAGACCCCCTTTT